>JANPGA010000325.1:0-3542 GCA_031423735.1 Bacteroidota bacterium
ATGCAAGAAATAATCGCCAGTTGGATGATTTATGCGCAAACAAAAGATCCTTTTTCACTCGGACTTATTGGTTTAACAGAAGCAATCCCCGCCTTAATCCTCGCCTTACCAGGAGGTCATTTAGCAGATAGATTTAACCGCCGACATTTAATGATGTTCGCTACAACACTCATGCTTGTTGCATCCTTCATCCTCACATTGTACGCCTATTATTGGACCAGCGAAGGAACATGGCCAGCATACGCTGTGATCTTTATGGTTGGTGTTGCCCGTGGATTATACAACCCCGCTCAATCTTCTTTTTGGACACAATTAGTGCCTCGCGAAAATTATGTAAATAGTTCAGTTTGGAACAGTAGCATGTGGCAAGTTGGAGCGGTAACTGGTCCGGCTTTAGGAGGTTTATGTTATGGATGGATTGGACCAGGTGAATCCTTAATAATCGTTTCGGTTTTAATATTAATCACCTTGTTCTTTTATTCCTTAATCGGAAACAAACCAATCCCACCTGCTATTAAAGGCGAAACAGTAGGTGAATCATTACGTGCTGGACTAAAATTCTTTTTTGCTCAACCAGTCTTGATTTCAGCAATTACACTCGATTTATTTGCCGTTCTTTTCGGAGGTGCCGTAGCCTTATTACCTGCTTTCGCAGATCAGATTTTACATGTTGGTCCAGAAGGAACAGGAATATTACGATCAGCACCCGCTGTAGGAGCAGTAATTATGTCGGTTTTTCAAGCTTTTTATCCACCTCGAAAAAATGCAGGAATAAAAATGCTAATTTGCGTTGCATTATTTGGCTGTTGCATGATAGGATTTGCACTCTCAACAGTATTTTGGATTTCGTTTGTGATGCTCTTACTTTCAGGAATGTTTGATAACGTAAGTGTAGTAATCCGCTCAACTATTTTACAGATGTATACTCCCGATCAAATGCGTGGAAGAGTTGCTGCGGTGAACAGTATTTTTGTTGGAAGCTCAAATGAAATTGGTGCCTTCGAATCAGGATTTGCAGCACGTGTTTTAGGATTAGTGCCCTCAGTAATTTTTGGCGGAACAATGACATTAATCGTTACAGCAATAACCTATAAAATGGCGCCAATAATGAAAAAACTAAACCTTTGAATTGAAATAAATTACGAATTAAAAATTACGAATTACGCTGAAATTAGAAACTACGTAATTCGTAATTCGTAATTCGTAATTCGTAATTCGTAATTCGTAATTTATTTTATGATTAAGCTGTTCGCTTAATCATAAAATAGTCCCCAATTATCTTGAATATCTTTGGTTTTATCGAAGGTTTTTACCCAATCAATAAAATGAAGTCGGAATTCGTCTAATTCATCACGCAAAACATTAAGATAACGATCTTCTGAAAGGCCCATCATTTGTAATCCACAGGTTTGAGTAAGTAGGTTTCGGGCGGCGACTTTAACTATAACAGCATTTTCCATCCGTAAAGTATAGAGATCAGCACCTTCAGCACCAGCTATTTTAGGAGCTAATGTTAAGGCATCTTCCAACATAATCCGCTTATAATGCTCCGACATACTATCATTAGGAAGCGTCTCCATTAATGCCTCCGTAATTTCTAAAATCTGGATAGCATGAATCATTAAGGGCATATTCTTTATGCGCTCATCCTCCTTACGAATATCTGCAAGTGCTTCTTCGTCAGGCTCCCCCTCTTCAAAATTTGAAGGATCAAAATCCTCATCGTCGTCTTCCCAAGCCATAAAAATCCTATTGGTTGATTTGTCAAATGTAATGCTCTAAAAGGTTTAAGTCAATAGCTGTGGATAAATAAATACTCAGCGTCTTGAAATACAGTGCCATTCACTTACGACTTCTACTTATCAATAAAGCAATAATCCTTACCTTTGAACCTCAATTTGTATCTATATTACCATGTTAAATTTCTTTAATAATATCCTCAAAAAGTTTGTAGGAAGTAAGTCAGATCGCGATTTTAAAGAATTAGGCCCTTTTGTTGGTCTTATCAATAAAGAATACGATGAACTTCAGTCACTTAGTAATGATGAATTACGTGATTCAACAAACGAATTCCGACAGCGAATTCAGGAGCACATCCAAGGCCTTGAAGCTGAACTACTAGAACTCACCAATAATGCTGAATCAAATCCAGATATGGATCTTCAGGAAAAGGAAGTGATTTTTGCTCGTGTTGATGCTCTTAAAAAAGAACGCAATCAAAAGATTGAAGAAATTCTGCTAGAGATTTTGCCACGTGCTTTCGCTGTTGTAAAAGAAACTGCTCATCGTTTTAAAGAAAATGATGAACTTGAAGTAACTGCTTCTCAACTTGATCGTGACTTATCAGTAAAACGAAATAGTGTTATCATAAAAGGCGATAAAGCGTATTTTAAAAACGAATGGCTTGCTGCAGGGATTCCAGTAAAATGGGATATGTTGCATTATGATGTGCAGCTCATTGGAGGTACTGTTTTACATCAAGGAAAAATTTCGGAGATGGCAACAGGTGAAGGAAAAACATTAGTTGCAACGTTACCGATTTATCTAAATGCTTTAGCAGGAAGAGGTGTTCACGTAGTTACTGTTAACGATTATCTTGCCAAACGTGACTCGGAGTGGAACGGACCTATTTTCGAATTCTTAGGATTAACTGTTGACTGCATTGACAAGCATCAACCGAACTCACCAGAACGTCGCAAAGCTTATTTAGCAGATGTAACTTACGGAACAAATAATGAATTTGGTTTTGATTATTTACGTGATAACATGGCACGTAGCCCTGAAGACATGGTGCAGCGTGAACATCATTACGCCATAGTGGATGAGGTTGACTCCGTTTTAATTGATGATGCTCGTACGCCATTAATTATTTCCGGTCCTACTCCTCGTGGTGATGATCAAGAGTTTTATGAACTGAAACCAAAGATTGAACAATTAGTTACAGCGCAACGTAATTATATCAATACATTAATTGCTGATGCAAAGAAAAATTTAGATGTAAAAGAGAAACAAGATGAAGTTGGAATTTCATTGCTTCGTGCTAACCGTGGATTACCAAAACATCGTGCGCTGATAAAATTATTAAGTGAGCCAGGCGCAAAAGCGTTATTACAAAAAACGGAAAATGCGTATATGGCCGAGCAAGGTCGTTTGATGCGTGAGAAAATTGATCCTGAACTTTATTTCACGATTGATGAAAAAAATCATGGTATTGATATGACTGAAAAAGGCATCGACATGATTAGCGCTCATGCTAGTGATGCACATTTTTTTGAGATGCCTGATGTAGGTTCTGTAATTGCTGATTTGGAAAAATCGAATCTCTCTGCAGAAGAAAAATTAGAGAAGAAAGAAGTTTTACTTCGTGATTACGCTATTAAATCAGAGCGAATTCATACGATAAATCAATTGTTGCGTGCCTATGCTTTGTATGAACGCGATGTTGAATATATTATTCAAGAAGGTAAAATTAAAATTGTTGATGAGCAAACTGGTCGTGTATTAGATGGTCGTCGCTATAGTGATGGATTACATCAAGCTAT
>JANPGA010000326.1:0-7638 GCA_031423735.1 Bacteroidota bacterium
AATAAGTTTTGTATTTCTTGATTATAATCCTACTTTTGCAACCCCTTAGTGAAAACCTATCAAAATCAATTATAAAGTGGATACGTTAAGTTACAAATCGATTTCGGCCAATGATAAGACCGTAAAAAAAGAGTGGATTGTATTAGACGCGAAAGACCAAGTATTAGGTCGTTTTGCCTCTCAAGCAGCTATGATTTTACGTGGTAAGCATAAAGCCAGTTACACCCCGCACGTTGACTGTGGTGATAATATAATCATTATCAACGCAGACAAAATTCGTCTTACTGGTCGTAAATTAAACGAGAAAGTGTACGTATCTCATACAGGATATCCTGGTGGTCAACGTTTCGTTACTCCAGCAAAATTGATGGCAAAAAAGCCAACAGCTGTATTAGAAAAAGCGATTTACGGTATGATTCCGAAAAATCGTTTAGGTAATGCTGTTAAAGGCAATTTATATTTATATGCTGGTACTGAGCATCCACATGCTGCTCAACAACCAAAAGCAGTAACTCTTAAATACTGATTATTAATTCCCTATGGAAATCACTCATACCATTGGTCGTCGTAAAACAGCTGTAGCCCGTATCTATTTACAACCAGGTAACGGAACAGTAACTGTAAACAATCGCGACTTTAAAGATTATTTTCCTACACTTCCTTTACAGAAGTTAATTAGCCAGGCTTTCGATTTATCGAAAACTGTTGAACAATACGATGTAAAAGTAAACGTAGGCGGCGGCGGTTACAATGGCCAAGCAGAAGCAATTCGTATGGCTATTGCGCGTGCACTTTGCAAAATTAATTTGGAGCATCGCCCTGTATTAAAGGCGAATGGTCTTCTAACTCGCGATCCACGTATGGTTGAACGTAAGAAATTCGGTCAACGCAAAGCACGTCGTCGCTTCCAGTTCAGTAAACGTTAATTCCTCAATTTCTTTCAATAGATTCCTATTAATGATCAACGTAACGCAAGAAGAGATGCTGAGTGCCGGAGTACATTTCGGTCACCTGAAGCGCAAGTGGAACCCGAAAATGGCTCCCTACATATTCATGGAGCGCAATGGTATTCACATCATCGACCTGAATAAAACATCGGCAAAACTAGAAGAAGCAGCTGCAGCAGTAAAGCAGATTGCTAAATCTGGAAAGAAAATCTTATTTGTTTCTACCAAGAAACAAGCTAAAGAAATAGTTGCTGGTTCTGCGAAAGCAGTAAATATGCCTTTTATCACTGAGCGCTGGCCTGGTGGTATGCTTACTAACTTCGCTACTCAGCGTAAGTCGGTTAAGAAAATGGCTGCTCTAGATAAAATGTTGAGTGATGGTACTCAAGATGTTATCTCTAAAAAAGAGCGTCTTCAGATTAGTCGTCAAAAGGCTAAAATGGAAAAAATATTTGGATCTATTACTGATCTAAATCGTTTACCTGCTGCATTATTTATTGTAGATACTGTTAAAGAACATATCGCAGTTGATGAGGCTATCAAATTAGGTATTCCAACAATCGCAATCTGTGATACTAACTGTGATCCATCTTTAATTGATTTCCCTATCCCTGCAAATGATGATGCTACAAAATCTGTAGAATTAATCATGAATGCAATGGTTAGAGCTATTGAAGAAGGCTTATCAGAACGTAAAGTTGATAAAGAACAAGAGCGTGAAAAAGAAGTTGCTTCTGATGAAGAGTCTGAAGACCGTAAAACGGTTATGTCAGGATCTGATGAGGAAGGAGATTCTTCTGCACCAAGAGGTGATAAAGGACCAGGCAAATCTGGCCCAGCAAAACCAAGCGCACGACCACGTAAAGGTGGGCCTGCAGGCGGTGGTGGTGGTCGCCGATAAGATTTTCAAAATATAAAGTACCAACGGGATGAAATTTCATCCCGTTATTGTTAAAATTAAAAATCAAAAAAATTAAATATCATGTCTACTACTGCAAGTATATCCGCTGCTGATGTAAATAAACTACGCCAAATGACTGGTGCTGGGATGATGGATTGTAAAAAAGCTCTTTCAGAAGCTAATGGTGATTTTGAAGTTGCAATTGATAACCTTCGTAAGAAAGGTCAAAAAGTTGCTGCTAACCGTGCTGATCGTGATGCTAAAGAAGGCTTTATTATCGCAAAAACAAATGCTGATAACACTAGAGGTTATTTAATTTCTTTAAGCTGTGAAACTGATTTCGTTGCAAAAAATCAAGATTTCGTAAATTTTGCTGAAGGAATTTTAAATACAGCAATTACCAATAACCCAACTGATGTTGATGCGCTTAAAGCATTAACAATGGATGGTGCAACTATCACTGATAAATTGTTCGACATGATCGGAAAAATAGGTGAGAAGATCGAATTAGCTCGTTATGAAATGATCGAAGCTCCTAAAGTTATTGTTTACAATCACCCAGGAAATCGTTTAGCTTCTATGGTTGGTTTATCTAGTGCTACTGCTCCTGAAGCTGTTGCAAAAGATGTTGCTATGCAAATTGCTGCAATGAATCCAGTTGCTATTGATAAAGGTGATGTTGATTCAACTACTATTGAGCGTGAATTAGAAATTGCAAAAGAAGTAATTCGTGCAGAAGGTAAACCAGAAGATATGGTAGAGAAAATTGCTGCAGGAAAATTAAATAAATTCTATCAAGAGAATACACTTTTGAATCAAGCTTATCTTAAAGAAGATAAAAAGACGGTTCGTCAATTCTTAAACGACACTGAAAAAGATCTTACTGTTAGCGTATTTAAACGCGTTCAGTTAGGTTAATTTGTTAAATATTAAAAGAATCCCGATTTTCGAATCGGGATTTTTTTTGCCTAAACAATCCAATAACAAATGAAATACAAAAGAATTCTTTTAAAGCTAAGTGGTGAAGCCCTAATGGGGACAAAACAATTTGGAATCGATACAAATCTTCTTGCTGGTTATGCCTCTGAAATTAAGAATGCAGTGGATAGCGGAGTTGAAGTTGCGATTGTAATTGGTGGAGGAAACATTTTCCGCGGATTACAAGCTGCCGAAGGTGGTATGGATCGCGTTCAGGGAGATTATATGGGAATGTTAGCCACAGTAATCAATTCGATGGCTTTACAGAGTGCATTGGAAAGTATTGGTGTTAATACTCGTTTACAATCTGCAATCAAGATGGAAGCCATCTGTGAGCCTTTTATCCGTCGTCGTGCGGTTCGCCATCTTGAAAAAGGCAGGGTTGTAATTTTTGGTGCGGGAACAGGAAATCCATACTTCACTACCGATACAGCTGCTTCATTAAGAGCAATTGAGATTGAAGCTGATGTAATTTTAAAAGGTACTCGTGTTGATGGAATTTATACAGCAGATCCTGAAAAAGATAAAACGGCAACTCGCTATTCGAAAATCACCTTTACCGAAGTTTATGAAAAGAACTTACAAGTAATGGATATGACTGCGTTTACTCTTTGCCAAGAAAACAAATTGCCTATCATCGTTTTCGACATGAATAAATCAGGAAACCTAAAACGTATTGTTGATGGTGAAGAAATTGGAACCCTTGTAGATTTTTAATTTATTATTTTCGCAAAGGAAATTTGAGTTCCATAAGTTAGTTTAAGCCTCCCCTAGCCCCTCCGAAGGAGGGGGATGATTTAGGACAGGATTGTTAAATAAACTAGCAGAGTAAAGGCCTCCCCTAGCCCCTCCGAAGGAGGGGGATGATTTGGGAAGCAAGATTGTTCTTAAATAAGTAATAGAGATTCAAGTCCATCCTTTGGAGGGATTTAGGGAGTTCATGGGTGGGGGAATTGGCACCCATGAAGTGAAAAACTTCAGGGCAAGCATTAAAACATTATTAAAATGGATGAAATAAACAGAATACTTGCATTGATGCACGAGCAGATGCAAAAAACGATTACACACTTAGAAAGTGAATTGCTAAAAGTAAGAGCTGGAAAAGCAAATCCTTCTATGTTAGATGGATTGTATGTTGATTATTATGGAGCTCCAACAGCTTTAAGTCAAGTTGCGAATGTGAATACACCAGATGCGCGTACGATCATTGTTCAGCCTTGGGAGAAAACGTTAATAAAAGCCATTGAGAAATCTATAATTGATGCGAACCTTGGTTTTAATCCTCAAAACGATGGAATTCTTATTCGTATAAATGTTCCTCCACAAAGTGAAGAACGCCGTAGGGATTTGGTTAAGCGTGCAAAGGCAGAAGGTGAACATGCTAAGGTTGGAATCCGTACGCTTCGCCGTGAAGCAAATGATAATATTAAGAAAGCACAAAAAAATGGTTTACCTGAAGATATCGCTAAAGATGCTGAAGCAAAAACTCAAATTATAACAGATGATTTTATCAAAAAAGTAGATAAACATTTAGAGCTTAAAGAAAAAGAAGTAATGACTGTTTAGTTTTTTTTGATAGTAATAAAAAACCCTGAAGTAGAGTGCAAATAAAAAACCCTGAAGTAGAGTGCAAATGCACACACTTCAGGGTTTTTTGCTTAATTATTTTTTCATGAAACGTAACTGGCTTTGACCAGCACCATTTTCAACAACAATCATATAAACACCAGCATCAAAAGCTGATGCGTTCATCTTAATAGTGTTTTCGCCAAATATTGCGTTTCCTGTAACTACGTTAAGTACGCGTCCAGTTAAGTCAGTCATTTTAACAGTATAGTTTCCACGAACTGAAGAATTAAATACAACATTTACTTGATCAGCAGAAGGATTTGGAAAAGCTGATAATGCAAAGTCATTTGCTTTTACTTCATTTAATCCAACTAACACACAAGGACCTGCCGGTGAACCATAGATATTAACGCCCAAATATGTTCCTACAAGATCCAAAGATCCTGACCAACTTCCTGGTTGACTATTATCAGCATTTTCATTACAAAGAACTAATGAATGACCTAAACCATTTGCAGTAGTATCCCATGGCGCAACACTGTTATACGTTACTGCATTAATAGTAACATTTGAAGCATTGATAAGAGAAATTGTTTCACCACCTGTATTATTTAATCCTTGATTCGCATCCCATGCAGTTGATGTTTTACCATAAACAGCTTGAATATTATTAGGGAAACGAGAGAACACTAAGTATTGTCCACCTTGAATTTGAGATCCTGAAGGGAAAGTATAAGTAACTCCTGAATTAAATTTCCAACCACCTATATTAATTGCATTAGCATCTAAGTTTTTAATTTCTAAGAATTCTAAAGAATCAGTACCAGCACCTGGATCATTATAATTGATTTCAGTAATTTTTACATTACCAACGTTATCATTAAATATAACAGCAAAGTTTTGATTTGTTGGCATTACGTTTCCTGCTAAATCAGCAACGTTTGCAACATTTAAAGTATAAAATGTTCCTTCAGTAAATGCTGGAGAAAAAGTAAGTGTTGCTTTATCTCCTGTTCCGTTCATTGAGATAGAAGTCAAACCAGAAATTCCTGTATAATTTGCGGTGTTCATTGCAGTAGAATTTACAGCTTCTGAAAAGGTAACATCAACTGTACTTGTAGAAGTTGCTACAGCACTTATAGCAGTTGGAGGAAATATATCCACTAAAGATGAATTAAAAGTTACATCGTCCATTACAAATCTAGCAGCAGTACCTGTACCTGCTCCACGAGTTACGATTAATCTCATACGAACATTTGATTGATTGTTTGTATTAGCAGCAAACGGATAAGTATATAAGTTAAATGGCTGACTAGTTCCATTTGCAAAGATTGTACTGTCGCCGATCTGACTTGCTGGACTGTAAGTTACTCCACCATCAATTGAAGTACTTCCGTAAAGGATAGCTGAACGAGTTCCAGTTCCATTAATTTCTCCTCTTGCCCATAAGGTCATGGTTAAGTTTGAACTTGTACTTAAGTTTAAACTAACAATAATAGTATCAGGAGTTGTTGATGTTGGAACAGCAGCTAATGCAGCAGCGCCTGTGCGAAAGTTTACTGAATCAGAAAAGATTCGAGAAATAAATACACCCGGTCTTACATAACTTCCTACCCAATTTGGGATAAACATTACGTTTGTTCCTGTATCGAAAGCTGCTTCAAAGCCTTCATTATTTGGGAAACTGTTAATTTGTGCTTTTGCTCCGAATGTTAGCATAGCAAGTGTTAATAGAGTAAAGATTTTCTTCATGTGGTATTGGTTGTGTTCTAATTACAGAACGGTTTATTTAATGAGGGTGGCAAATTTACGTCTAAAACTCTAACAATTACTATAATTTGAGTAAAATCAGTAATGAGCACTATTTTTAACATTTTGTAGTCTTTTGCTTCGTAAACTTCTTAATTTTTTTTCGGCCCAAAAACACCCAAAACACAAAAATCTTTCTTGCTTTACGATTCCTAATGTAGCTTTAGAAATTGCCAAATCACGTTTATTTTGCTCCATTTTATCCATTTCATTGCCACATTTAGGGCAAAAAATAGCTTTATCGTTGTTTTTTCTCAAAATCAAAGGTTTTGATAATGGTATAATTTTCATGTCTCAAAGTTCAAATTCACAATTAATGGAAGAGTGTATTCTAAATTGTTAAATTGTTAATTTTTTGATCCTCTTCTTAAAAAATCATCAATAACTCGTTTTTTTAACCTTTCATTTATCTCATTTCTGCTTATCAGTCGTTATTTGAGTTGTTGAAAAGCCACTTAAAAAATGTAAAAACAACTATTATTAAGTAAATATCATGAAGTGCCTCTTTTCGATCGAGTTAGGAGGCAAATAATTTATAATTTCGCCACTCCTATTATTTATTATGAAACAATATAAAAATATCAATAACATTTGCGGCTGGATCATTTTTATGATCGCTACCTATGTTTATGTTAGTACTATCGAACCAACAGGTAGCTTTTGGGATTGCGGTGAATTTATTGCAGCCTCTTTCAAAATGCAAGTAGGCCATCCTCCAGGAGCACCACTATTCCTTATGCTTGGTCGAATCTTTAGTCTTTTTGCAGGTGGCGATGTTAAAAAGGTTTCCATAATGATTAATGTTCTTTCTGCATTAATGAGTTCGTTAACCATACTTTTTATGTTTTGGACAATCACTGCATTAGCAAAAAAAGTTATTGCTAAAGGAAAAGATATTGCAACGGATCAAATTTTTGCAATAATGGGTGCAGGTGCTGTTGGTGCTTTAGCCTATACTTTCTCTGATTCATTTTGGTTCTCTGCTGTTGAAGGTGAAGTTTATGCCTCTTCTTCTTTTTTCACCGCAATTGTTTTTTGGGCAATGTTTAAGTGGGAATCAGTAGCAGACGAAAAACATGGTGACCGTTGGATTATTATGATTGCCTATTTAATGGGATTATCCATAGGAATTCACTTACTAAACTTACTTACAATTCCTGCTTTAGCATTCTTATATTACTTCCGTAAATTTAAAGTAACAAAACTAGGAGTAATTAAAACTGGATTTGCTGGTGTACTAATTCTTGGAGTAATTCAATTTGGAATTATATCGGAGTTAGTAAGCATCGCTTCAAAATTCGATTTGCTATTTGTTAACTCATTAGGAATGCCATTCTGGTATGGATTTGTTTTCTTCCTAATCATAATTGTTGCAGCAACTATTTACGGATTAATTTATACTACTAAAAAGAATAAACCACATTTCAATTTGGG
>JANPGA010000327.1:0-2158 GCA_031423735.1 Bacteroidota bacterium
GATTGACCAGCAAGTTACAAATTAAACCGACGACCAACATGCCGACCAAGATGTACATGGTTTGGTTATAAACCTGCTCACGCGGAATGCCAAGGCCCAATTGGTACTCGCGCATGTAGTTCACCACCACGGGGCCGAGGATGCCTGCAGTTGCCCATGCCGTCAGCAAACGACCATGAATCGCACCCACCATTTGCGTACCAAAAATGTCTGCAAGGTAAGCGGGGACAGTTGCAAAACCACCGCCGTACATAGAGAGAATCACGCAGAACGCCCCCACAAACAAAACGATATTGCCTGCTGCTGAGCTACTAGGCACGCTGAAATACAGCAAGCCACCCAGCACAAAAAACACCACGTAAGTCACCTTGCGACCCAGCTTGTCAGACAAGCTTGCCCAGAAGAAGCGACCACCAATGTTGAACAAGCTGAGGAGCGCCGTAAAGCCTGCCGCCACGGTTGCAATCGCCGCCAGCTGTCCTTTATCGAGTTCACCAAACTTCTTAGCCACGCCAATCAGCGAGCCGCCAAACACTTCTTGCAACATCGGGGATGCCATACCAATCACGCCGATACCCGCGCTCACGTTCATGCACAGCACCATCCAAATCAGCCAGAACTGGGGAATGCCCCACACCTTTTTCACGTGCACGTGTTTTTGCGTAATCATGGCGTTACTCACCTGCGCTGGAGGAGGCGTCCAACCCGCTGGCTTCCAACCTGTCTCGGGGACGCGGTAGCCAAACGCACCCGCCATCATGAAGACGAAATAAACAAGCGCCATCACCACAAAAGTTTGCATCACGCCCACGTCCGTTGGCGTTGCAAAATATTTCATCAAGTCCGCAGCAAGAGGCGAGCCAATCATGGCACCACCGCCAAAGCCCATGATCGCCATACCCGTCGCCATACCGCGGCGGTCAGGGAACCATTTAATCAAAGTAGAAACAGGCGAGATATAGCCAAGGCCAAGGCCAATACCGCCAATCACGCCTGAGCCCAAAATCATCAACCAAAACTGATGCGTATAGACACCGAATGCTGAAATCAGCATCCCGCCGCACCAGCAGCAAGCAGATACCACACCTGCTTTGCGAGGTCCCGCACGCTCTAACCAACCGCCCCAAGTGGCAGCAGAAATGCCAAGAAGCACAAAGAACAAGGTGTACATCGAACCCAAGGTGGAGATTTGCCAGTCACAGCTCGTGGTAAATAGCTGCCCAAAAAAGCCTACATCGGGTGCGCATTTGATGGCATCTTTGATGCCCAGTGCTTTAGACAGCGGTAGCCAAAACACCGAGAAGCCATACGCCATGCCAATGCACAGATGAATAGCTAATGCGGCAGGCGGTACCAGCCAGCGATTAAATCCAGGCCCCGCAATAATGCGTTCCTTATCCAGAATTCCACTCATGCGCGTCTCCTAATGATTGAGTTAAGAAGCCGCTACTGTAATTCTGAGGAGATTTAAAACGGAACCACTTTGACGCCTCCGTTACAGGGGATTACCCCATGTGCTCTTGTAAGAAGAGCGCAAGCTTATAGAGCTGGATCTCGCTCTTCCCAGCGAATCTGATCAATCGCTTTCAGTAGCTCTTTGGGTAATGGCGGCGTTTCCCATGCCTTTAAGCACTCATCAAATTGCGCCACCGAAGTCACGCCAATGATGGTGCTGGCCACTTGCCATTTTTGGTAACAAAACGCCAGCGCCAGTTGTACAGGCGTCATCCCGTTGTCGCGTGCTAATTGGTTGTAGCGCTTGGCGGCATGCAAGGCTTCTGGGCGACCCCAGCGCTGCGCTCGCATGGAGGCAAATAGACTGAGTCGTCCTGTCGATTCAATCGCCCCTGCCGCAGGATCAACGCCTTGCTCGTCGTACTTGCCAGTCAAGAGTCCAAACGCGAGTGGCGAATAAGCCAGCAAGCCCACATTCAAGCGGTGCATGGTCTCATCCAGTGCGTTTTCCACCGTGCGATTCACCAAGCAATAGGCGTTTTGCACGGTGGCAATGCGCGGCAAGCCGTGCTGCTCTGCCAACCGCACAAACTCGTGTACGCCGTAGGGCGTAAGTTGTCGCGCTCGAATTAAAGGACGAAGTGAGCCAGGCCGTGATGAAGCCCGTTGGCGCCGACGGCTACGACTACACCTACGTCATCAT
>JANPGA010000328.1:0-2152 GCA_031423735.1 Bacteroidota bacterium
GGGGACGAAATAATATTCTAGTTAAAATTTCGTGTTCGTCGCACGCGACTCATTGCTAATTTTAGATTGGAGGATGTATTGTCAGCCGCTCCTGGGCCGCGGAGGCCGCCATCCCTAAAAACTAATTTGAAAATTGGTTGATTTGATGATTTGAAAATAAGTTGATTTGAAAATATGCTTTTTCAATAACTAAGGGGATGAAAATAATTAGTTAAAATTTAGAAGTATAAAAAAACGCTTTCCGAAATATTCGGAAAGCGTTTTTTTATTTGAATTTATAAGGGTATTACCAAATATTTACTCGTAAGCTATCTGGTCTCCACATTGCGTCGCCTTGTTTTACTCCGAATTCTTTGTAAAACTCAGGTTGATTTGCTACTGGTGCATTTATTCGTAAAAAATTTGGTGCATGCACATCTGTCATTACCATCATCGCTAAAGATTCAGGACGATTATGTCCTAACCAAGATAAAGCATATCCAAGATAAAATCGTTGAACTGGAGTTAATCCATTAATCTTTTTTCCTTCTTTATACTGCTCAGTTTTTTTGAATGCCTCTAATCCTAAAACTACACCACCTAAATCAGCAATATTTTCACCTTGAGTATTTGTACCATTAATAGTTAAGCTGTCGCCAACCTTAAAAGCGTTGAATTGTTTTATAATTAATTCAGCTCGTTTGGTAAACTCAACTTCATCACTTTTATTCCACCAATTGCTAAGATTTCCATTCGCATCAAACTGACGACCTTGATCATCAAAACCATGGGTTATTTCGTGTCCAATTGTTGAAGCACCTGCATATCCGTAAATAATTGCATCATCAGCTAAAGTATCAGGTAAACCAGGAATAATAAACATTGCTGCTGGTAAAACGATTTCATTATTTGAAGGATTGTAATATGCATTATAAGTTTGAGGGGTCATATCCCACTCAAGGCGATCTACTGGCTTACCAATTTTACTTACTTGATAATCGTGAGCCCAAACATCAGCACGCAAAACATTCGCAACATAAGAACTTCTATCAATGGTTAGTTTTGAATAATCTCTAAACTTATCAGGATATGCCACTTTGGTCATTACTGCATTTAACTTTGCAATAGCCTTTTGCTTTGTTGAATCCGTCATCCATGTTAATTGTTGAATGCGTTCACGATAAGCTTGAAGGATATTATCGGTTAATAATTGATAGCGCTTTTTAACCGTTGGAGAAACGAATTTTTTAACATACAATTCTCCTAACAAATCACCAATTGAGCTTTCTTGTGAAGCTAAAACACGTTTCCAACGAGGACGTTGCTCTTTAACTCCTGACAATACAGTTCCATAAAAATTAAAATGCTCTTTAGAAAATTTATCACTTAAATCACCTGAAAAATTAGAGATTAGATTCCAACGTAAATAAGTTTTCCAATCATCGATGCTTACAGTTTTAAGGCTACGCTCAACTTCTTTGAAAAATTCAGGTTGTCCAACAATAACAGTGTCGATATTATTCATGTGCATACCTACAAACATTGTTTGCCAATCTATTGAAGGTGTGAGCGACTTCATAGATGCCGCAGGCATTTTATTGTAATTTTTATAAGGATCACGAAGATCTTCCATCTTACGCGACGCTTTAGCAAGATTCAATTCCATACTCATAATTGTTTGAGCATGCTTTGCAGAAGTAGCTGCATCATCACCCATCAATGCAAACATATTAGTGATATGTTTAACATATTCAGTACGGATATTTTTTGTGCGATTATCAGTATTGAAATAATAATCACGATCAGGTAAACCAATTCCTCCTTGATAAAAATGTAAAGTTTGAATCTCACTTCGTTTTTCATCCTGTGCAATGTAAACACCAAATAAAGGGCTTACACTATAAGTTTGGAAAAGTGCAATTACAGCTTGCAAATCCTTTTGATCTTTAATATTTGCGATGCGATCAAATTCAGGTTTCAATGGATCTAACCCTTGTTTTTCGATAGTAACAGAATCCATTCCAGTAAAATAATAGTCACCTATTTTTTGTTCAGCACTTCCAATGGTAGCTTTTGCTTTTCCTGCGTCTTCGCTTAATGTGCGCATACGATCAAAAGTTTCATTTTGAACTAAGCTCCAAACACCCCAACTTCTTTCGTTGCCAGGAATAGG
>JANPGA010000329.1:0-7409 GCA_031423735.1 Bacteroidota bacterium
ATTGAGGGCTTAATTTTTTTATTAAATTTTTAATACTTCTGGATGTTTATCAATCAAAGCATCATTTTTTTGCTTCCTTTTCTTTTTTTCTAAAATATTTACGGAATAAGAAATTGGATTGCATGGCTCTTAAATTTTCCTCTAACACTGCGCTACTTTTATCCATATTATGAATAGTGCTTTTTAAGTCACTCGCCATAGCGGTATCACGTGCAAGTACTCCTAATGGACCAGGTGTAATATTCAGATCTTTCATAAATTCATGCATGTGATGTAATGCAAGTTTAGCAGTATCTGAAGCAGCTTTTAAATTTGCAATTGAAGAAGCAAGGTCATCCGCAACCGCTTTGTCGCCAATTAATTTCCCTGCAGCACCTTTTCCGTCATGAATATCTTTAAGCATGTTTTGTAAATTAGCTGAAAGTTCATTGGCATGATCAGTCGTTTGCTCAATGTTATGCATGGATGTTCGGATTTTTCTTGCCAAGGTAGTATCAGAAAGTAAATTCCAAAGTACTGAATTATTATTTATTCGTTTCATGATAGATTTCAAATCCGTTGAAATATCATAAACATTCATATTGGTATTGCTTAAGGTGTGCAGCATTTCATCAGTACCTACCGATTTGTTGGATTGCAATGTATCATTTTCTTCAACAATTGGAGCATCACTTCCAGAAGTGCTAATATTGATAAGTTTGTTTCCCATTAAACCATCAGATCCAATATCAGTCATTGAATTTTTACGGATAAATTTATTAGATTCTTTTTCAATAATCATAGTAACTAATACAGTTGTATCATTTACAATTTTTACATGTTGAACAGTACCTACGTTTATTCCAGCAAACCGAACATTATTACCAGGGAGTAAACCTCCAATATTTTTAAATATTGCATTTACTTTAATTGTTTCGCTAAATAGATTTTTTTTGCTTCCAATAAGATAAAGTGCTAGCACCAATAAAATAGTTCCAACTGTAACAAATAAACCTAGTTTAATATAATTTTTAGTTTTTTCCATATTATTCAAAGAAGGGACGAATTTTTGGGTCTTGTGATTTTTCTAATTCATCATAAGTACCGATTGCATAACAGATGCCATCGATAAGAATCATCATACGATTTGCAACAATTTTTGCGCAAGCCATATCATGGGTAATAATGATTGAGGATGTTTGATAAGTATGTTGAATTTCAACAATTAATTTACTGATTTCGCGAGAGGTTATGGGATCTAATCCAGTTGTAGGTTCGTCATATAACATTATTTCTGGTTTAAGAATTAATGTTCTTGCCAAACCAATTCTTTTTCTCATTCCTCCCGATAATTCAGATGGCATTAAATCCACCGCAGATTCTAAGCCAACATTTTTTAACGCTTCCATTACAAGAGCATTCACTTCTTCTTTTGATTTAGTGATCCAATGTCTTCGTAATGGGAATTCTAAATTTTCACGAACTGTCATAGAATCATAAAGCGCTGAACTTTGAAATAAGAAACCAATCCTTACTCGAATATGATCTAGTTCATCTTGGTTCAATTTGGGAATTTCTGACCCCAAAACTTCTACTTCACCATTATCAGGATAAAGTAATCCAACCATACATTTTATTAAAACTGATTTACCTGAACCAGACTTTCCCAAGACTACAAGGTTTTCACCTTTTTTTAAATCGAGGTCAAAACCTTTAAGTACATTGTTTTTGCCAAATGACTTACAGAGTTTATTTACATTAATAACCTTTTCGTTACTAATAATGCCATTCCCAGAAAGAGTTGTTGGATTCTGTTCCATGATTAGGTTAGGCCCATTAAATCTGCAATTTGAACTGCAATTAAATCAAGAATAAATATTAATAAGGAAGAGATTACTACTGCTGAATTTGCAGCATGACCAACTCCTTCGGTTCCTTTTTTTGAGTTATATCCTTTAAAACATCCGATTAATCCAATAGCAAATCCGAAAAAGAATGATTTAATAAATGCTGGAATTAAATCGCTGAAATCTATAGAGTCGAAGACTTGAGTGTAATACAAATGCCAACTTACAATTCCTTTTAAATTCACACCTATGAAAGATGCATATAATGAAACTGTATCACCCACAACAACTAAAAGAGGTAGCATTAAAGTACAGGCTAAAATTCTTGTTACAACTAAATATTTAAAGGGATTTGTTCCAGATACTTCCATAGCATCTATTTGTTCAGTTACACGCATTGATCCTAATTCAGCACCAATACTTGATCCGATTTTACCAGCACAAATTAGTGCAGTAATTACGGGACCAATTTCACGAATTACAGAAACTGCTACCATTGCTGGTAAGTATGATTCTGCACCAAACTCCTCAAGGGTTGGTCGGGATTGAACAGTTAATACTAATCCCATGATAAATGCGGTAACACAAACTAGTGGTAGAGATTCATATCCTATAATATAACATTGTCGGAGTAATTCTGAAAATTCATACCGTGGTTTGAATCCTTCTTTGAAAAATCTACCGGCAAATGCTGATATCTCGCCAGTTTCTCCGAGAAAATCTTTGTACCGGTTACTTTTAAACATTATTTTAATTTAATTACAATTAATTATTAAAGGTCCATTGCTTCCGCAATCATTTCTGCAACATCTTTTACTTTAACATTTGCTTCTTTGTTAAAGTTTTTTACTCCATCAGTCATCATTGTCATGCAAAACGGACAACCAACAGCAATGATATCTGGATTAAGAGCCAATGCGTCCTCCGTTCGTTCTATATTGATATCCTTGCTTCCATTTTCTGGTTCTTTAAACATCTGTCCGCCACCAGCACCACAACATAAACCGTTGGCACGACTACGTTTCATTTCTGTTAAGGCACTATCTAACTTCATAATAACTGATCGTGGAGCTTCATATTCGCCATTTGCTCTTCCTAAGTAACAAGGATCGTGAAAAGTAATTTTCTTACCTTTATAATCCCCACCTTCAACAGTAATTTTTCCATCATCAATTAATTTTTGAATTAACTGAGTGTGATGAATAACTTCATAATTTCCTCCTAATTCAGGATATTCATTCTTTAAAGTGTTGAAACAATGTGGACAACCTGTAACAATTTTAGTGATGCTATAACCATTTAAAATTGAAATATTATTCATCGCCTGCATCTGAAAAAGGAATTCGTTCCCTGATCTTTTTGCAGGATCACCAGAACAACTTTCTTCTGTACCTAAAACAGCAAATTTAACTCCTGCATGATGTAGAATTTTTGCAACAGCTTTAGTAACTTTCTTTGCACGGTCATCAAAACTACCCGCACATCCTACCCAGAATAAAACTTCTGGTTGTTCACCTGCAGCAGCCATTTCTGCCATCGTATAAATTTTAAAATCTGCCATTTTAATTTATTATGCTAATTCTGCAAAGTGATTTGTAATTATTAATTTTCTTCTTTCGACCAGTTTAATCGGTCAGCAGGGGAGAATTGCCATGGAGCTCCATTGTTTTCTATCTTGGTAAACATTCCGTTAAGTTCAGCAGGTGCGTTACTTTCTTCCATTACCAAGAACCTTCTTAAGTCAAGAATAATAGATAAAGGATCAATATTTACTGGACAAGCTTCAGTACAAGCATTACAAGTAGTACATGCCCATAATTCTTCTGGAGTTATATAATCGTTTAATAATGTTTTACCATCATTATGATCCTTTCCATTTTTATCAATATTTTTTCCAACTTCTTCTAATCGATCACGAGTATCCATCATGATTTTACGAGGAGATAAAAGTTTTCCGGTAATATTCGCAGGGCATGCTGATGTACATCTTCCACATTCGGTACATGAATAAGAATCCATCAATTGCTTCCAAGTAAGATCTTGAACATCTTTAGCACCAAAACGCTGAGGAGGTGCATTTGGATCTATAGGTGCCACTACTGCAGAGGGATCAATCATTAGCTTTACTTCATTAGTAACGCTTTGCATGTTGGTGAATGAACCTTTAGGATCAAGTTTACTGTAATAAGTATTTGGAAAAGCAAGAAGGATATGAAAATGTTTTGAATAGGGAACGTAATTCAAGAATGCTAAAATTCCAATAATATGAAACCACCAGCAACTTCTTTCGAAAATTATTAATCCATCAGTTGAAATACCTGAAATAAATGGAAGAAGTAAACTGCTTATAGGAAAAGATCCAATAATTCCATTTCCATGAGTGTAATGTTCATATCCATTTAATTGTAATTGAAGATCTGCTGCATTCATAAATAAAAAAGCCGACATTAATAATATTTCAACAACTAAAATAATATTCGCATCTGATCGTGGCCAACTAGTCATTTCACGCATCCAAAACCTTTTTAGCTTTAAAATATTTCTTCTCGATAGAAATACGAAACATGCAGCTAATACACCAATAGCAAGAATTTCAAAACTGCCAATTAAAAAATTGTAAAAACTTCCCATGAATGATAAAATTCTATGAGTACCGAAAATTCCATCTATTATTATTTCAATAACTTCAATATTGATAATTATAAAACCTACATAAATTAAAATATGAAAAAAAGCAGCGATTGGCCGAGTTACCATCTTTGATTGTCCTAAAGCAACCATTGCCATCGTTTTCCAACGTTCTGCCTGGCGATCACTCAAATCAATATCACGACCAAGATTAATATTTCTATTGACCTCAATAATTTTTTTTGAGAACAAATAAACAGCACTGCCCAATAAAATAATAAACAGTATAGAACTTAGCATTCCGAATTTAATTGATTTTTAACGATTCTAAATATAATTAAGGTCACAAAAATACTATCTTTTCAGCATTTGTTCAGCCTCTTGTACAGTAATCCTTTTATTTCCATTAAAAGCAGTGATAAAGGAATCTTTAAAACCTATATTCTTTAATTGTGCTTGACGTTTTCTTGCAGCATCAGGTGTTGAATAAGAACCAATTACGTAACGAGTATAACCATCACTACAATTAACGCTTTTTACATCCTTATTTTTAAAGAAATTTTCATCATCTCTTGATGGATTCGTAGTTGCACCAATTTGAACAGTAAAATAGACTGTATTGTTTTTATTAGTAGAAGAATTTTCAGAAGATGAAACTGATTTATCTGGTTTGGGCTCAACAGTTGTTTTTATTTCTTTAACAACAGGAGGTTTTGCAATTATTTTTTCTTCTTTCACAGCTGGTTCAACAACTTTATTGGTAACAGGTTTTTCTGTTTTAGGTTCAACTCGAACCACAATTGCAGGGGTATTTTCCGAATTCTCGTTTGCTTTTGCAGTATCCTTTTTTATATCAGTTTTATCTTTTATACTAGGCGTCTCTTCTTTTTCTAATTCTTTAGTTTTAATTGGTGCTTCATCTTTAACAATTTCGTTTTTGTCTCCATTTGAGTTCTCCATATCAATTTTATACTCTCGGAACGCTCGAAAAATAGAAGTCGCCATTGTAGTTTCACCTTTATCGGAATCAAGATACTTTTCCTCCATAGGGTGAGTTAAGAATCCAGATTCAACCAATACTGCTGGCATAGCAGTTTTATATAATACTAAGAAACCAGCTTGCTTTACCCCTCTATTGTTTCTGCCAGCATACTCTTCAAATTGGTCTTGGATTTTTGATGCAAACGACAAACTTTGATGCATAAATTGATTCTGATACAAAGAAAAAATAATATTTGCCTCTGGAGAATTCGGATCAAATCCATCATATTGAGTTTTATAATCATCCTCTAAAAGGATCGAGGCGTTTTCTCGCTTTGCAACATTTAAGTTGTCTTCTGTTTTATGCAAACCCATTACATAGGTTTCTGCACCATATGCAGCTTTATTTCCCGAATTTAAATGGACACAAATAAATAAATCAGCATGATTGCGGTTAGCGATATTAGCTCTTTCGTGAAGAGGAATAAAAACATCTGTTTTACGGGTAAATATCACCTTAACATCTGGGTAATTATTTTCAATGAGTTTGCCAAGTTTAAGAGCTATTTCCAGCGCAATAAATTTTTCCTTAGCAGAAGAACCCAAACATCCCGAATCATGTCCTCCATGACCTGGATCGATAACTACCGTCTTGATTCGATAAGAATCGCGAGGATGTTTGGCCGAAGTATAGGATAATACAGGCAGTAAAAGACAAATTATAATTCCAAGGATACGTTTCACGTTGTTTTGTAGCTTTGCGAGTTCAAAATTAGGTGTATCACAGCGATAATGACGAGTAAACCAAAGCAACTGAGAAGCAACTTATTAACGGGGCATTGTTGGTGGCGCTTATTTTTATGTATGCTATTTATAGCTCCATTTTCAACTTTCGGGCAATTAGCCGATACGCTTTCTGTGTCCAATAACGATTCGTTAATTATTAAAAAAGATAGTTTAACTATTGATTCTCTAGCACTTGCAGAAGATCTAAAGTCCAAAGTGAAGTATTCAGCTGAAGATTCCATTGTTTATGCACTTGATGGGAAGAAGATCTATTTATATGGTAAAGGTGATATTACTTATGAAGATATAAATCTTAAAGCCGATTTTGTAGAGATTAATTATGAAACCCGTACTTTAACAGCTCATGGTGTTCCTGATAGTACAGGGAAGATAATTGGCCAGCCGGTTTTTAAGCAAGGTAGTGAAGAATTTAATTCACAAAACATAAAATACAATTTTGATACAAAACGAGGGAAAATATCTGAAATTACTACCAAAGATGGCGATAGCTATATTCATGGAGCAACTGTAAAGAAGGAACCCGACAATACAACCTACATTCGTGATGGTTATTTTACTACGTGTGAGCTAGAGCATCCTCATTATTATATTTTTTCAAGGAAAATAAAGGTAATCCCCAATAATAAAGTTGTAACTGGTCCTGCTGATTTATTTGTTGCAGATGTTCCAACACCACTTTTTATTCCGTTTGGTTTTTTTCCTAATCATAAAGGAAGAGCATCTGGGTTGTTGTTTCCAACTTATGGAGAATCGGTTCAACTAGGATTCTTTTTGAAGAATGGAGGGTATTATTATGGAGGCAGTGAAAAATTCGATTTAGCATTAACTGGTGATATTTTTTCAAAAGGTAGCTGGAAAAGTTTGTTGATTTCAAACTATAACAATCGCTACCATTATAATGGAAATATTTCAATTAGTTATGCGAAAACGAGAATTGGTGAGAAAGAGCTTCCAGATTTTTCTCTTGAGAAAGACTTTTTCATTACATGGACACATACACAAGATCCTAAAGCAAGACCAAATAGTAATTTCTCTGCCAATGTAAATGCTGGAACAACTACTAATTTTAGAAATACATTATCATCAGCAAATAATTTTCTAACGAATACCTTTAGTTCATACATTGGGTATAGTAAAACATGGGTTGGTAAACCTTATAGTTTTACA
>JANPGA010000330.1:0-5106 GCA_031423735.1 Bacteroidota bacterium
TGCTGGATTTTTTAGTAATTCTTTTAAAGAAATTTTGCTCTAATTTTAATTATTGTAAATTTGGAATATCAGCAGTAGTTATTTCGAATTTATCTTCATCATCTTTATATCGCATTATTTGTTCAAGTGCATCAGGAACAACATCACTACAAATACAAATAAATGATCCTTTTTTAGCATTTTTAAACGCATAATCAATCGCTTCAGGTTCACTCGGAATAACAGTAACCTTTTTATTTACGTCAACTGATTGAATTCCTTTAAGCATTAAATCAATAATTTCTGTTTCACTTCTACCTCTTAAATTTCGGTCTTGACGAACAACTACTTCATCAAACATTTTAGCTGCTAATGTTCCTAATAAAATTATATCTTCATCTCGTCGATCACCAACACCAGCAATAATTCCCATTTTTGGTTTTGCTTCTATTTTTTCTAGGAAACGTCCGATCGCTTGGAATCCTGCAGGGTTATGTGCATAATCTACCATCACTGTAAATTTCTTGAATTCAAAAATGTTCATTCTTCCAGGAGTTTGAACAGGAGAAGGGATAAATGTTTCGAGTGCTAGTCGAATATCTTCCATTTCAAAATTTCTAATAAATCCAGTTAATACAGCTGGTAAAATGTTTTGAATCATAAATACTGCCTTCCCTCTAAAAGTAAGTGGGATATTTACAATTTTATCAACTCTGATTTTCCAATTTCCTTTGCAAATTGTTATATATCCATTTTCAGCAATAGCTGCTAATCCGCCTTTGTCGCAATGGTCACGTATTAATGGATTTTTTTCATCCATACTGAAATATGCAACATTACTATGTAGCCCTTTCGCCATGTTCGCCACTAGCTCATCATCGGCATTTAAAATTGCATATCCTCCAGGTCTTACGGCTTCTGGAACAACTGATTTAACTCGAGCCATATCATCAAGTGAATTAATATCTTTTAATCCCAGATGATCCGCTGCAACATTGGTAACGATTCCAATATCACAATGACCGAATCCTAAACCTGCTCTTAGAATTCCACCTCTTGCGCATTCTAAAACAGCAAAATCTACAGTTGGATCTTTTAAAACAAACTCTGCACTTTGAGGTCCAGTGCAATCGCCTCTTTGCATCATAATGTTTTGAATGTAGATGCCATCGGTTGTTGTAAAGCCAACTTTATATCCAGCAGTCTTGGCCATATGTGCAAGTAAGCGAGTAGTAGTTGTTTTACCATTTGTTCCAGTAACTGCTACTATAGGAATTCTAAAAGAACTTCCTGGAGGGAATAACATTTCAATAACTGGATCTGCAACATTTCGAGGTAAACCTTCTGTTGGAGCCAGATGCATTCTAAATCCTGGAGCAGCATTTACCTCTAGAATAGCTCCTTGAGAATCTGTTAATGGTTCACTAAGATCATCCGTCATGATATCAATACCACAAATATCTAGACCAACAATTTTCGAAATACGTTCCGCCATAAATACATTATGAGGGTGTACTAAATCGGTAACATCAGTTGCTGTACCTCCAGTTGAAATATTCGCCGTAGATTTTAAAAATAATATTTCATCAAAAGGTAAAACGCTTTCTAAAGTTAAATTTTTCTCTGCTAAAATATTTGAAGTATTGTCATCAACTTTTATTGAAGTCAACACTTTTTCATGACCATAACCACGGCGAGGATCTTTATTTACTTCGTCAATTAATTGTTGAATAGTTGACTTTCCATTTCCTTTTACTGCGGCTGGAGTTCTCTTTGCAGCAGCAACAAATTTATAATTGATAACAAGTAATCTGTGATCAAATCCAGTGATGTACTTTTCACAAATCACTGATCGCGAAATTTTCTTAGCAGCAGCTAGTGCTTCCACAGCTTCTTCCCATGTTTTAATATTTATTGTAGCACCTCTACCATGATTTCCATTGATTGGTTTAATAACAATAGGGTATTTAATAGATACAATTGCATCCTTTAAATCATCTTCATCATAAATAATTCTTCCTTTAGGAACAGGAATATTTGCAGCTTCCAGCATGTTCTTAGTATCTTCCTTATCACATGCAATTTCAACCGCGATACTACTTGTATTACTTGTTACAGTGGCTTGAATTCGTTTTTGATTTACTCCATACCCTAACATAACCAAGGAATGGCGGTTTAAGCGAATCCATGGTATTCCTTTGGCCTGAGCTTCTTCAACAATTGATCCTGTACTGGGTCCAAGTCGATTATCCTCTCTAATCTCTCTCATTTGTTGGAGATCTTCTTCAAGATCATAGGGTTTATTATCGGCAAGAGCTTGTGCAATTCGTACAGCAGCTTTTGCAGCATAAATCCCTACTTTTTCTTCCATATATGAGAAAACCACATTGTAAACTCCATATTCGGAAGCAGATCTAGTTCTTCCAAATCCAACATCCATTCCTGCTAATGTTTGAATTTCAAGCGCGATATGTTCAACAACATGACCCATCCAAGTGCCTTCTTTAACACGATTAAAAAAACCTCCGGGCTTTGATTCCGAACATTCATGCGAATACATTGTCGGAAGTAAAGCTTCCATTCTTTCAGAAAAACCATCAATACTATTGCTTGGTTTTTCTTCCATCTCCTCTAGATCAAGCTTCATCACAATAAGTTTATGACGACGAATTGACCAGTAGTTTGGGCCACGCATGGCACGTATCTCACGAATCTTCATAGGGTAATAATTAGAGTATGTTATTCAATTTTTTTTGTTAATAAAACTGGTCACCTTGTTCCAGTAGACGCTGAAAATAGAAATAGTTTCGTATTCTTCCAAGCAATAAGAAAAATTGCTTTCTTGACTTGAATCAGTAAAGAGCCGTAACTTCGCAGAATTAATACTAGAATATGACATTACCGAAAGGAAAGTTAATCGCTATAGGCGGTAACGAAGATAAGGGAACCGAACCAGAACCAAATTTCCAACAAAAAAATAATCTTAACTTTTTTGAGCTCCAGATTCTCTCAAGAATTGCTCATGAGACTAAGAATCAGCGAGATTCGCATATCGAAGTAATCACAACGGCTTCAAGTATTCCTGAAGAGGTTGGCGAAAATTACTTTTATGCCTTTACAAAGATCGGATGTACCAACATCAAGATCATGCATATAAAAAATAGAGCTGACACTTTAAATCCTGAATATATTAAGAGGATTCGTGAGTGTGATGGAGTTATGATCACTGGCGGAAATCAATTACGTTTATCAACAATTTTTGGTGGTACGGAGATTTTAAGTATTCTACATCAGCGTTTTATTGAAGAAGAAATTGTTATTGCGGGAACCTCAGCTGGTGCAATGGCAATGAGTAATACCATGATATATCAAGGAAGTAGTGCTGGAGCTCTAGTAAAAGGAGAGGTTAAAATTACTACCGGACTTGCTTTTATTAAAGATGTAATTATTGATTCACATTTTGATAAACGTGGTCGTTTTGGTCGTTTAGCTCAAGCGGTGGCATCAAATCCTTCTTGCATTGGAATTGGGCTAGGTGAAGATACTGGGGTTATTATTCGAGGAAATAATACCCTTGAAGCAATCGGATCTGGACTTATCATCATTGTTGATGGTCATGGAATTCGTCATTCAAACATTGCCGATCTATCTGAAGGCTCTCCAATTAGCATCGAAAATTTGATCGTTCACGTAATGACTAAAGGAAACGGATACATATTGAAAGAAAGAAAATTTCTAATCGAGGAAAGTACTCCTAACGCTTAAGAAAATTTTATTCAGCATTTGTTATTCCTGACTTAGCCCATTCATTGAAGACTGAATCTGTAAGATTTCTTAGTTGATGGGTAAGCTTTTCAAAATTTGATGGTGTATAACTGCTTGCTATTTTTCCATCTTTAAGATAATGAATCTCATCACATATTTCAGTTAATGTTTCAAGTATGTGAGAAGTTACAATTATTGTTTTTCCTTCTTCTTTTAATGAAGGAATTATCTTTTTTAGCAATTCTACCGATTCTAAATCAAGCGTATTAAATGGTTCATCCAATAACAAAACAGGACGATTTAGTGCTATGATCCCCATTAACGCTAATTTCTTTTTCATTCCTGATGAATAACTTGAAATTAAATCTTCAAGAGGAAGTTTCATTAAATTATTCCATAGTTCAATATTGAAATTTTTATTGTTGGATTTGAAAAGTTCTAAGTAATCCATTCCTATTAAATGAGGATAGAAATAGTGAGTAGATTCAAGGTATGCAATTGCTGACCTTTCGATTGGTTTTTCATTAAATATTATTTCACCCGAATCTATTTTAGTAAAGCCATAAATTGAATTCAACATCGTGGTTTTCCCAGCACCATTTAACCCTACTAAACCATGAATTGTACCAATCGACATTTCAAGTTGGATGTTATCTAAAATGATTCTCTTATTGAACTTTACTGTAAGATTTTTAATTTGAAGCATGAGTATAAAAATAAATTTTGTGAATTGCTTTCCGATACCAAATTATAGATAGAATAAGAGGAAGTGGAATTAGAAATGGGATAATGATACTAAATTGTGATAATGCAAGGTAAATTTTTATTGGTGAGTTTTCTTCATTCGGTGAGTAAAATGCATATTTACTGATAATAGTAAAAATCAATACAATTAATATTAAAACATATTCTACAATTGGTATTAATAGTTGTTCTTTATTTAATAATCCATAAATAATTAGTTGTGGAAAAATTAAAATTGAAATAAACCTTAAAACTGGGTATAACTTATTCTTAAATAATGAGAAATTGTTGGGATGTGTAATTTGTAAAATCTCTTGCGATTCGCAATGTTGGTAACAACCAAATATCATTGAACTTAAAATCCAAATAGCAACTAAAGTTACAATAGGAAATCCTATTAGTAGCCATGATAAGATATACAAAATTAAAAAATATATAAAAGTTATTCTTAATCCTGCTCTCAATTCGAAAAGTTGGATTGGAATAAACTTTAATGAAAATACTTTTGCTGATTTTGCTTTTTTGGAAAGTTTAATAAAAGAAATAACCAAGCAAATAGTTATAGCCAAAAATGAAAATAGAAGATTGTAATTAATTATAAAAATAATGAATATTGGT
>JANPGA010000331.1:0-16700 GCA_031423735.1 Bacteroidota bacterium
TAAAAATTTTGCAACTTGCTTTTTCTTATTTTCTTTCTCTGATTTGATTATTAAAACAAATAAAATATTAGCTAATAAAACCCAAATAGTTCCTCCTTCTACGCCTGTATATTCATACCATTGAACCATGTTTACCCACGATGCAAATCCATTTCCTAATGTTAACCAAGGATAACTTAAATCCCAATTCATATGAAAATTTTCAAATGCAACCCATAAAATAATTAATGTGAGATAGGCAATTCTATTTCCAAATTTTTGATGAGCAATATGAAACAACTGGAATGTAAACGACATCAAAAATGCATTCGCCATTACAGCACCAAACATTCCAAAAGGACTAGCAAAATAAATCCACCATGTAGTAATAATATTGAACAAGAAAAAACAGAGATAACTATACCAAAATAGTCGAACTTTTCTTCCTGCTTTTTTCTCATTGCCGATATAATCTTCTACCAATAATAATGGAACCAGCGCTATGAATAATAAAGGAGCTATTCCTAACGCTGGCCAAGCTGCTGATAAAAGAAGACTAGAAACAACTACAAATAATAATCGTCCAGAAATTTTTGAAAGTAATTGCATTATGCAGAATTAATAAATAATTTATTTTAATAATCGTGTAATTCGAGAAATATAAAATGTTGAACTTATAGCAAATGTTACCAACAATATTGGATAAACAGGAACACGAAATCTTGCACTTCCTGTTGGACCAGTTAATAAAGCTAGATACAATACCATCACTGCAATAATAATTCGAATAGTTTTTGTAATCTCCTTCAAAAATAAAAATCTTATAAATGAAATCAATAAAATAATATTCATAAAAAACACTAATAGCAAATATCCAACAATAACTTTGGGGAATGAATAAATATAATTTGTAGCACCCATTAATCCATTTTCATTATAAGATTTCTGAAGTGAAGTACTTGATGTTTGTTCTGGATTAACACCTGTAAGAAACGTGTAAAGATCCCACCTTCCATGATCAAGGAAGAAACGGAATACGCCTTTAATATGAAGTTCGAAATACCTTAAAGGAGATTCCAAAATCCAATGTAAACATTGCTGATCGATAAACCTAGCACGATCAACATATGATAATGTGCCTGCATTTTGCTGAACACTCGCCACCATCTCAAATGCTTTTTTTTCTCCAACATTTTTACTTAAAAGTAATGGCATATTATAGTTAATCATCAATTTGCGCTGAATGCTAGAATATTCGAGAACTGCAGTATGATTATAATTTAATATTAAAATAATACCAATAATAAAAAATGGTATCAAGGTAGTTGAAAGAACTTTAGAATGTACTTTCTTTTGCATCACCAATAAAATTATTCCCAATGTGCTAATTAATGGAAAGGCATATGCAATAGGCTTTACAAGAAATGCTCCCGAAACTGCTAATTGATGAAACAAAATATCCTTCGTTTTAAAATCTTTAACAAAACAGATTGCGAAGTAAACTGCAAGTAACCAAAAAGATTGAAATAAAATCTCAGACATAATACTGTTTGCATATACAAATTGAGATACAAAAAACAGAAGTGGCCAAAACATTTTTAAAACATTAATCTCCTTGTCAGTAATTTTTTTGTAAATCAGATACGCAATTACACAATTATAAAAACTTAAAATCCCTTGAATTAAAAGAGGTAACCACTCTCCTATCACTTTCCAATTTGTAATTGCTAGAAATAATCCATACAAAGGAGGTCGCTGACTGTATAATGCAGGATTAATTGGCAAACTCATATTGCCGCAATACCAAGAACCATTGGTCCAAATATTTATACTTTGCTGTAA
This sequence comes from Bacteroidota bacterium, assembly GCA_031423735.1. Taxonomy (GTDB): domain Bacteria; phylum Bacteroidota; class Bacteroidia; order AKYH767-A; family OLB10; genus JANXSD01. Next base: position 1,822 of record JANPGA010000331.1, read on the forward strand.
GTATTCAATTGAATCCTTTAAATGAGTATGGCCTAAAAATAATGCAAGGCAAAAAAAGAGAAAATGAATCCCTAATAAAACACCCCAACCACTATTATTTTTCAATTACTCTAAATTATTTTATGAAATCCAATTTTCCTAAATGATGGACGAAATTAGCAATTAATCGCTGGCTGAAAAGCTCTAAATGAAATCTTAAAGCATTTTTTACAAAATACAATGATAAAATCGAAAATTATAAGGTAATACGTAAAATAATGTTGATTTTTGCAATGTGGAACTTGTTATCAAAGCGTATTCTTTCTGTTTAAATTTTATTTACCCGTTCGGGATCGCTCATGGCACTCGAAATACTACGGATACTTTATATGTAACGGCATCATTTAATGGGCACACTGGTTATGGCGAAGCTGCATTACCTCCATATCTAGGATTTGATGTTAACGATCTTGTAGTAGGATTCGATAAATGGATTCCTCACGCTTTAGACGGAATATCCGCAATAACAGATATTTTTTCGCTTTTAAAGAAAAGTGACAATACAATTCCTGTTCCCATTAAAACAGCTACTGATATCGCATTGTTAGATTTGTATGGAAAATTAGCAGGAAAACCAACGAGGGATTTGTTAGGAATACCGCCAGGAAATAGTACGCTATGTTCATATACTTTAGGGATAAGTGATTTAGATGTATTCGTTGAAAAAATTAAAAATGCTACTGAATTCAAGTTATTCAAAATAAAACTAGGTGGAGATAATGATCGAGAACGAGTTGAAACTTATCTTCAAAATAGTTCTATGCCATTTTGTGTAGATGCAAATCAAGCATGGAAAAGTGTTAAAGATGCAAAAACTCAAATTGATTGGCTTAAAGAGAGAGGATGTTTATTTGTTGAACAACCCCTATCTGTAAATATGAATTCGGAAATGAATGAGTTGTTTTTGAAAACATCATTACCCATAATTCTTGACGAATCAATTCAAAATATTAAAGACCTTGAAAATTTAAATGGTGTTTGTCATGGTATAAATGTAAAACTTACAAAATGTGGTGGGATAAGTCCTGCAATCGAACTAATACGCAGAGCAAGGAAACTTAATAAAAAAGTTTTAGTAGGTTGTATGTCGGAAAGTAGTTGTGGAGCTGCTGCTGCTGCACAGTTATCTGGATGGGCAGATTGGGTTGATTTAGATGGACCCAAATTAATTTCGAACGATCCTTTTTTGGGTGTTGATTACAAAAATGGTATTTTAATTCCTAATACTTCACCTGGCTTAGGAATTTCTTTAGCGAATGATTTTAGAACGAGCTATTAAATTTTATTTCATCACATCAAAATAAAAAAATCAGACAAATCAATTCTGATTAATCCCATTTTTTCACTTCATTAAAAACTTTTTGCATCATTATCACATCCAAATATTTTCCGAACTTTTCACCAACCTCTCGCAAGGTGCCCACAATTTCAAAACCTAATCTTTCGTGCAAATAAATACTTTTTTCATTGCCTTCAGTAATTCGTGCCAACAAAGTATGTAATCCAACTCTCTCCCCTTCAATAGTGAGCATTTCTAATAATCGTTTTCCTGTTCCATAGTTTCTAAAATCAACATGAACATAGAGGGATACTTCAGCAGTACAATCATAAGCAATCCTGTCGCTCCATCTATTTAATGAAGCCCAACCAATAACTTGATCATTAAATGTTGCAACAATTACAGGATGTTTCGCATCATGCATTCGAAACCACAGAAGTCGGTCATCAATGGATTTAATTTCTGTATCAAATGTTGCAGTAGTGTTTAAAATTGCTTCATTATATATTTCCGTCATTATCGGAATATCTTTCTCAGTAGCTGGACGTATATTTAACATTTTATAAAAGTAATAATGATTTTGTAAATCAGTATCCAAAAATTAATTTATATTGCAAAATACTATTACTCATTGAAATATTAGATTAAACGAATTAAAAAATCCTTATACAAATTATTATCTTTGTTTCATGGCAAAAACGAAAACAGTATTTTTCTGTCAGTCTTGTGGAGCTCAATCATTAAAGTGGATTGGGAAATGTCCTTCATGTAACCAATGGGATACTTATGTTGAAGAAGTAATACAACCAACTAGCGATCATGGGAAATGGCAAAGTGATGAGCCTAGAGATAAGAAAAGCGTAAAACCTAGGTTAATCACTGAGATAAACCTTGAACAAAGTCCACGTATTGTTTTACCTGATCAGGAATTAAACAGAGTTTTAGGTGGTGGATTAGTACCTGGATCATTAACACTTTTAGGTGGCGAACCAGGAATAGGAAAATCAACGTTATTACTTCAGATAGCAGTACACTTACCAGGCAAACGTGTTTTATATATTTCAGGAGAAGAAAGTGAACAACAAATTAGAATGCGTGCAGAACGCGTAGGGAAACTTCAAAGCGAATGTTACATCCTTACAGAAACAACTACTCAACAAATTTTTAAACAAATAGAAGGTTTAAATCCAGACATCGTTATTGTTGATTCTATTCAAACATTATACTCTTCGGTGTATGAATCTGCTCCTGGAACTGTTTCTCAAATTCGTGGCTGTACTGGTGAATTATTACGTTTTGCAAAAGAAACTGGAACTCCTGTTTTATTAATTGGTCATATCACTAAAGATGGAAATATTGCTGGTCCGAAAGTTTTGGAACATATGGTGGATACTGTATTGCAATTTGAAGGAGATCGTCACCATGTTTATAGAATTTTACGTGCCAATAAAAACCGTTTTGGTTCTACTGCCGAATTAGGAATATATGAAATGCAAGGAGCAGGATTAGTTGAAGTTGCAAATCCATCCAAACTTTTGCTATCACAACGTGATCACTCCTTAAGTGGAACTTCTGTTGCATGTACCATGGAAGGAGTTCGGCCATTTTTAATTGAGACACAAGCATTAGTAAGTTCTGCTGTTTATGGAACACCCCAACGAACCACAACAGGATTTGATTTAAGAAGACTTCATATTCTATTAGCGGTACTTGAAAAACGTTGTGGATTTAAATTAGCTGCTAAAGATGTATTTCTAAATATTGCTGGAGGAATTCGTGTTGAAGATCCAGCGATTGATTTAGCGATTATATGTTCTATACTTTCCTCTGCTGAAGATATTGCAATAGCAGCTAACATTTGTTTTGCCGGGGAAGTTGGATTGACTGGAGAAATTCGACCGATTGCTAGAATTGAACCACGCATTAATGAAGCTGCTCGATTAGGTTTTGAAAAAATTTTTGTATCGCGATATAACGTTCAAGGACTAGAACTAAAAAAAGATCAACCAATAGAGATTGTTCCAGTAGGAAAAGTAGAAGAAGTTTTTACTAATCTTTTTGGATAAATAATAATCAACTATTTTTTTCTGGATTTACGAATAAACTTAATTTCTCGTCTATTAAATAAATATACAATTCGCTGTATAATTCCTAGCAATTGAAATGAACACCAATTTAAAAATTGACCAAATAAGGATTTAGATTTCTTATAGCTTGAAAATTGAATTTCTGTGCAATGTTCTTTTATCAAATCCTTTAATTCAATAGCGAAGGCTGTTGCAAATGACTTGTCAAGTACATCTAAATTCATTTCTACACTCATAAACTCACTTAAATTATTTAAATTGTGAGAACCTATGCTTACCCAACTTTCATCTATTACACAAACCTTTGCATGAAGGATAGATTCATTGTATTCATAAATATGAATTTTATTTCGTAGTAAAAGATCATATAAATAAGTGATTGCTCTTTTTATAAATGGAACATCACTGTTATGGGCAAGTACAATATGTATCTCCTTTCCTTGACTTGCTCCATAAGTTAAAATCCTTAATAGTCGGTTGGTAGGTATAAAATAACTTGCAACAATTATAATTTCATTTTTTGCAGACCCTAACATAAATTTATATCCAGCAGAAATTTCATTCTTCCCTCGTAACCAATCATTCTGACTAATACGAACTAAAACTGGATCACTAGAAAAATCACCTGGTTTTTTGTTGTTAAAACTGGCAGTGTACTTTTTATTCCAAACTTTATTACATAATATATCTAAGTCTTTGCAAATCGTACCTTCAACATAAAGTGCATAATCTAACCATGGTTTATTTTGAGCATCACCATGGTATTTATCGGCAATATTAATTCCTCCTACAATTGCATATTTGCCATCAGCAACACAAACCTTTTGATGCAATCTTCGAGCAGACAAAGTAATACCTGGGAAAGGCAAAGGAGAAAAAACTCGAAAATAAATACCTGCTTCTTTCAGCTTTTTTTGAAATACTTCTTTTAATCCATAAGAACCAAAACCATCTACCATTAAGTAAACTTTGACACCTCTTTTAGTTGCTAGCTTTAAGGCATTAACAACTAATTTTCCTGTTTCATCATCATCAAAAATATATACTTGAAGATGCAAAGTAGATTGTGAAACAGAAATCAATTTTACTAATTCATCAAAGTATTCATTTCCGCTATGAATAAGTTTAACACTATGATTGGGGAAATAATTTCTTTGTGGCAATTTATTAATTTCTATTCATGAAAATAAACACGCTTTACTCTTTCGGAAATACCAGTTAAAACTTCATAAGGAATTGTATCCATTTGTTGAGCGAGATCCAATATTGTGTACTCTTGCCCGAATACAATAACTTCCATTCCTTCTCTTGCTGGAATTCCCGTTACGTCAATCATAGTCATATCCATACATACACTCCCAACAATAGGTGCAAACAATCCATCTATCAACATTTTTCCTACTCCATTTCCTAATCTTCGATTCAGTCCATCAGCGTATCCAACACCTACCGTTGCGATGGTCATATCCTTTTGTGCAACAAACTTTCTACTGTATCCTACAGACTCTCCAGCTTTCAAATGCTTTACTTGAGAGATAGTTGTTTTTAATGTTGAAACCATTTGTAACTGTCGTTGATCATGAGGACTTGATGCAATTCCATGCAATCCTATTCCTAATCGAACCATTTCAAACTGAGCTTCTGGGAAGCGAAGTATTCCTCCAGAATTTAAAACATGTCTAAGAATTGGATAATTAAAATGAGATTGTATTAACTTACTCATTTCAGTAAATCTACTTATTTGCTCACGCGAAAAACTATCATGGGCGATTTCATCACTTGCAACTAAATGAGTAAACACCGATGCGATACGAATGTTTTTATTGTTCTTTAAGCGAATTACTAATTCATTAATTTCACTTTCTTCAAAACCTAAGCGCTTCATACCAGTTTCAATTTCAATATGAACAGGAAATTTCAATAAAGTATGATCTAAAGATCTTTTCCTTAATGCTTCTGAAAACTGGCTTAACACACGAAAACTATAAATTTCAGGTTCAAGTCTGTAACTAATCATAGCATCAAAACTTTGTTCTTCTGGATTCATCACCATAATTGGCAATGTTATTCCCGATTTTCGCAATTCAACGCCTTCATCAGCATAAGCGACTGCCAAATAATCTGCGCGATGAAACTGTAAAACATTTGCAATTTCAAAACTTCCACTACCATATGAAAACGCTTTAACCATTACCATCAACTTTGTATCTTGCTTTAGGCGAGATCGAAATAAGTTAAGATTATGAATAACTGCATTTAAATTAATTTCTAAAATTGTTTCATGAGCCTTTTGCTGAAGAGCCTTACTAATTCTCTCAAATCCAAAAGATCGTGCACCTTTTATTAAAATAGTTTCATTTCCATAAGAAGAATAATTTAACTCATGTAAAAGATCATCCGTACTTTCAAAAAAAGATTTCTCGACATTAAACAAATGCTTTTGACGAGCAATAGACGGACCAATTCCAATCAATCTATTTATATTTTTTTCCTCTAATAATTTAGCAACTTCTTTATACAAAACTTCTTCATCACGTCCACTTTGCAGGATATCACTTAAAATTAAAGTTCGTTTTTTATGTTGCTTCTGCTGATTCATAAAATCCAAAGCAATCGTAAGTGAACCCAAATCAGAATTATATGAATCATTAATAATTGAACAATTATTAATCCCTTCTTTCATCTCTAAACGCATTGCTACAGGGCTCAATAATTCCATTCGTTGAGCAATTACTTCAGGATGATAATTCAAAAACAACATTAGGCTCCAACAATGAATAGCATTTTCAACTGATGCTTCGTCAGTGAAAGGAATTCTTATGCTTATAAAATCATTTTGATAAATGCCTTGAATTTCTGTTTCATGTTCCTGTTTAGCGATTCTTCCAATCTGCAAATCGGCCTTTGTTTTTCTTGACCAAGTAAATGTTGTTAAGTCTTTTGATAATTTTTTTGAAAGAGGAATTTGCTCATGAATACCAAGATAATCTTTACAATAAATTAATTTATTAGTATGAGAAAACAATTCAAGTTTTTCAATAATTTTATCAGTAGGGTTTTGAAAATTTTCATCATGCGCCAATCCCACATTCGTGAATATTCCGATTGTTGGATGGATCATTTTCTCAAGTTTGATCATCTCACCAGGTTTAGAAATACCAGCTTCGAAAATTCCTAAGGTATCTTCTGATTGAATTTGCCACAATGATAGTGGAACTCCTATTTGTGAATTATAACTTTTAGGGCTTCTTACAATATGGTAATCTTCACGAAGTAGTTGAAAAAGCCATTCCTTAATTATTGTTTTACCATTACTTCCTGTTACTCCAATTACTGGAATTTGAAACTGCATTCGATGCCAAGCTGCTAAAACTTGCATTGCGATCAGTGTATCTTTAACTACCAAATAATTACAATTCTTATCTAATAAGATTGAGCTTTTATCACTGATTACAAAATTTCGAACACCAACTTCAAAAAGTTCTTGGATAAAATTGTGTCCATCCCGACGTTCTCCTTTAATAGCAAAAAACAAGGATTGTTCTACATTGGTTACTCTTCGACTATCTGTAATTAAAAATAAAATATTTTGATGACTTGAATCATTAACTATTAATTCAGCTCCAATCACTTCAGCAATCTGCTGTACAGAATAAAGTTTATGTGGCATGAAGGATCTTTGAAAATTTAAGCATGTTGGTTTGCAGTAGGCATTTTACGCATTTGTTTCACAAAACAAGAACGGCATAGTGGAATATAACTTTCTTTTTCTCCCACAAGAATTAAAGAATCATCCTTTGTTGTACGGTATGAATGATTGGCTAAGTCACCACATTGCATACAGATGGCGTGAACCTTAGTAATATAATCAGCGATTGCTAACAAAACAGGCATAGGTCCGAAAGGTTTGCCTAAATAATCCATATCTAAACCAGCAACAATTACTCTAGTTCCTTCATTTGCCAATGCTTCACAAACGTATGGAAGTTGATCATCAAAGAATTGCGCTTCATCAATGCCAATTACATCAACACCTTGTCCTAGTAACAAAATATTTGAAGAAGAAGGAACAGGAGTGCTATGTATTGAATTTGCATCATGTGAAACGATATTAATATCATCATAACGGCGTTCGATAGCAGGTTTAAAAATCTCAACTTGCTGTTTAGCTATTTGAGCACGCTTTAATCGGCGAATTAGCTCTTCTGTTTTACCGGAAAACATACTACCAGTTACTACTTCGATCCAACCTTTGCGCTGTGTATTTAACTTTGTTTGTTCAAGAAACATATCCATTTTAATAATGGTATAAAAATAATGAAAGATTTAAGAGAAATGGCTTTGAGAAAAAAGTCTGTTGAAAAATTACTTTTTAGTGAACACACCTACCGTTTTCTCCTCCCATAAAGAAGCGTTTGTAGGTAAGATTATTAACATATTTAAAATCAATTAGAATTAAACGACCTCATCTAACTGAACAATAATTGAAAAATTTGAATTATAAATAAGAAAAAGAGGGGTATTTCTAGAAATTACCCCTCTTTTTCTTATTCGAACTCAATTTTATTGAATACTAATTCTAGTTACTTGCCTATCAGATCCTTGAACCAATACTACTTGATAAATACCAGGATTAAAACCTTGGAGATTTAAATCCACTGCTTGAAGACTTCCATTTAATAAAATCTGATTTTGTTGAATAGATCTTCCAGAAATATCATAAATTGAAACGGAAGCAAATCCTTGAGTTTTCGAATCAACCATTACTCTTATTTTATCATGTGCTGGATTTGGGTAAACACCTAAAGTTTGAATTGTAGAATTTTCAATAATCCCTACTGAATTAACAGGAGATTGATTAAAATAAAAATTACCATTTGCGCCACCGCCAAATCCAGTAAAGACAACTTTATAGGTTACATTACTACGATCCTTTACAAAGTAAATTGTTGAATCAGCAATAACCCAAAGATTATTTGGCTGATCATAATATTTCCAATCGTAACCAATTGCATTCATCTTATTGCTGTATAACAATCCTCCAACATTTGTTAATGCTGTATCAACGGGATATGCTTTGGCAACAAAAACACTATCATTACTTAAAACACCAGCAACTGAATAATAAGAACCAGGAATGACATTTGCAGATTTATAACTTTCGAAACTTAAATCCCATGCGTTATATACTGGTTCACGGTCAATAGAAATATTGTTTACAATTGAGAAATATGCAAAAAACTTACCTGGGAAAGCGGATTTTAACAAAGTATCAACAACTTCATTAGATCCATCTAGATCAGCGAATCGAAATGTATAGTCATAAGTATATCCATCTAATTTCTCTATTTTAAGTTTCTTAAAAATAGTATTATTAGCTAAGCTAATAAAATACACAGAATCTCCAGTAATTAAATGGGTAGCTTGATCATAAAGACCCCATCCTAAATCGAAGAGATTTGCTGGATCATTCGTTGTATTGAAAGCACCAATATTCCATGTCTCCTCTGAATTATGAAATTCATTAGTTGGAATTAACAATCCAGTAGTATCGTAAACCGCCATTGTACTCCAATCAGCTACAGACTTATTCGCATTCCATAATTTTACATTATTTTTTGAATTTATTATAATAGCTCCTGAACGGCCTCGCAATTGAAATCCTAAATCCCAATTAGTATTAGATACTGTACTAACAGTACCTGAATTCATTTGATAAAATGTACGATTAGTATATCCTGGCGAAATACTAACTGTTTGACTAACCTGCGCATTTGCATTTAGAAGAGATGCTAAAACAACTAAACTAAATAATACTGTCTTTTTAAGTAAACTTGGTTTCATGGTATTGATAATTATTTATAATTGATATATGTTTTTTTACATTCGTTGATACTGGTATGTGATAGTGCCTTTGTTCCCTTGATGATCATAAAAATCAAGCATTCGTAGTTTATAATAAAAACCATTTTTATCTTCAACTATGTAATATAAATTAGGAGTTAGATAGTAATGATTATCATTTATAACATAATACTTCCAATCGTATCCAATAATATCGGCATCACTACAAAAGCGATAATAATTCATATTACCTACTCCACAACTATCGAAAGGAACATAATTTGCTGTTGAGTCTTTTTTATTTTTCGAGCCAGTAACACCGTTCCATACATTTAATATTGCACCTGTTACTGTATAGTGTCGGTATGGAGATGTTTCAGGATAATCGAAATACTCGTGAGTATATCTAGTAAATACAAAATCCCATTGATCTTTTGGAGGTGCAATTTGAACAACCTTACCTCCATTATCAAATGATAGATACATCAATGAATAAGTAGAGTCTTTTGGGATATCCATTTCTGTTAATCCACTATTATCACATTTACTAAAACGAACACGATAACTAACATCACATACTGAAACTATTTGAAATTTTCTATATCGATCATTGCCTTGTAATTGTGAACCTCTATCAATAAAGAAAGTTTCACTTATATTATTTGTAGAGGAGGCTGTGATCCACCAATTTCCCAATGCGGTACTATCCGGATTAAATTTTTCTTGATCAAATTTCCATTTTTTACCTAGCGAATCTGCAGTAGTGATATTTAATGAGGCAGTATTACAAGCAAACATCATTCGAGCACCGTTTAGATAAACTCTTGTTCCTTGTGGAGAAGCTTCAAAAGCTAAATCATAGGCATGAATATAATCTCTGGTTACAACAGTATTATTTGAAAGATTTACATATGCTTGATATTCATAATTGGCACCCAAACTTACTGATTGATGTTCAAGATCACCTGGAAGCGGAAGTACAATAGCAGTTTCTTGTTTTTCGCATGATGCAAAAAATAAGATGGCAATTAAAAAAATAAATAATTTATATTTCATCATAAAATAAAACTAATTTTTGCAAAGAATGATATTCCAGTTCCAATAATAGATTCATTACTCCCATTTGAATGCACACCACCTGATTCGTATGATTTCACTTTTGTTATGTTTAACAAATTTTTGGCACCAGTTGTTAATGTAACATGATTATTAATTATTTTTTTTGACACATTTATATCCAACAATTGAAATGCTTAATTTTCATAACTTGAAAATGTATAGTCTGCATTAAGTCGATAAACAGGTTTCTTCCCAATTGATTTCCACTGCAATGAAATTGATGTTTGAATTTTGGAAAAACTATAATTTGCAATTGCATTATATTCCGAATACCAAGCTACATCTGATTGTTCAGAAATTCCATCAAATGATTCTTTTATTCCTGTTAGAGAAGATCCAACTGAGCAATTAAAATTATTATGATTTAATCTTATTGACATTTCAGCGCCTTTTGAATTAAACTTCTTAATGTTTGTATATTGATAAAGCATCGATTTTGAATCAACTTCTACCAATGAAATTCGATTATTTATTTGATTATAAAAAACTGATGGTTCAAGACATAATACAGAATTGTTCATTGCCTTTTTAAAAGTGATAGATCCTAAATAATGAGATGATTTTTCTGCTTTCAATGAAGGATTGCCATGTACATTATGATTACTATCTTCGAAATCAAGATATTGTTCCTTTAAGGATGGAGCTCTAAATCCGGTACTCCATGAAAGGCGAATTTCAGTTAATTGAAAAGGTTTAAAAAGTACATTTATTGATGGAATTATTGGAGCATCGTAATTTGTATTGTAAATTACACGAACTGAAGGTTTAATAGAAAAATTATTAAAAAGTTTGTATTCTAAACTTGTATAGGCGGCATAATCAGCAATTTCATGTTTTGCATTATCTATCCTTGATCCTATTGCTGATTCGGTAGTGTAATCTACTCCACTCAATAATGAAAATGTATTTAGAAAATTTTGATTTGAATAATTTGCTCTTGCAAAAACTGAATTAAACTTTGTAGTGTCATTATCTAAATTGCTTTGAATAAGTTGATCTGATAGGCTTACCATATCCATCACATAACTGTTTCTAATATGTTGATAAAAAGAATACGCACCAGTAATTTGAAGAGCTGACACTTCATTAAAAGTTTTATTAGCAACTATTTGATTATTTAATCTCCATGTAGTATAATAATGATCAAATGCTTTTGCATAATAAGGAGTAATAATTGGAACACCTTTATCGGTAATTTTATCCTTATTGTAATTTAATTGGGCATTAACATTCCAACTTTTGAAAGTGTGTGAAATTTTAAAATTCCCAAAATATTGTTCTTTAGGTTTCAAAACCTGAAAACGGTTATCACTAACATCATCCCATCCATCAAAATAATAACGTCCCGCATTTACAGAGATTGCCGATTTTTTAAATCCCCATCCTAAAGATCCATCCAAATTATACTGACCAGTATTCTCATAATAAGCATTCACCCCGCCTGATAATTTCTGCTTAGTATTCGTTTTTGTAATCAAGTTTACTACACCAGCTAGAGCGTCGGTACCATACAAAACTGACATTGGCCCTTTAACAATTTCAACTTTTTCAATATTTGATAAAAGCATTTCATTTAAATCAATGCTTCCATTTTGTTTTCCCACAATTGGAACACCATCAATTAAATATTTGATATTTTCACCTCCAGTTCCTTGAATACTGAGACTACTTCCCAAAATTTGGTCATTGGAGATTCTCATATTTAATTCACTTGAAAGCAGATCTTTTATATTATTCGCGGCTCGCCTATCAATCTCTACTCGATCTATAACCTTTACAGAATAAACCGAATTTGATTGATAACCAGGCACTAATGAACCTGTGATTGTAACTTGATCTAAGTTTTTATGTATTGGGGAGATGATTAATTCTTCAAGAGTTGAACTAGATTGAATTAAAGTATCCACACGAGATTCATATCCAGTAACAAAAATGCTACGAACTAAAGGAAATCCAATTTTTGGTTCTTTAGACTCTCCAGTATTATCGGTATACTGATACACCGATTTTTTACTATCCATAGAATAAAATACTACCATCGCTCCATTAATCGGCATATGATTGGGCGTCAATAGTCTTATTCCTTGTGCCTTAGAATAGTACAAGAAACTTATAAAAAATAATAGGGTAAGAAATACCTTTTTGCGATACACCCTGCGAAAGTACGGCGACCACTCCTGAGGAATGTAAAAATGAGTACTGACAAATGTCACAATTAAAGCATTCTGACAATCATCTGACAATGCTTGTAATTTATTAGAATAATCCAATTAACGTTAAAATGTTAATAGGATTCAGTAATATCCTTTTAAGAAAACAACAAAAAAGTGCAACTTTGTCAATATTAGATGGCAATAAATTAGGAATCTAGTAAGTTATAATTAAAAAATATGCTACAACAAAGAAACAAGATACTTATCGAAATTGATAACTTGCTGGAAAACTTTACTGAACAATATCTATCAGCTCGAAAAAATTTACAAATTATTCCATTAATTGAAATAGACTTGATGAAGGCAACTTTACAAAATCTATATCAGCAACTCCAGCATTTAAATAAACTACAATCTTCCTCTTTTGGAGATGAAATTAATATTACGAGTCCACATAAAATATCTTTGCAAGAAGAAATAAAAACTCCTATTTTTCAAAAAGAAGATGCACAATTATATCCACAAGCTGAAATAAATTTAGTTCAAGATAAAAGTATTTTGTTTGCAGATTTATTAAATGAAAAGGAAGAACCAAATACTAGCCCAATCGAAAGCAAACCAACTGTTCAACTAACAGAAACCTTTTCAAAATCGAATAATAGTAATCATGTTGTTAATACTGAAACAAAAAAATCAATCATTCATTTAGAAGAAGAAATTACCAATAATTCTAATGACAATATTAATGTTGAAGTAAATCAAAGTAATATTATTTCATCAACAAACGAAACAAAACGATCCGAAGTTCAGCGTTCTGTTGTTACATTGTTTGATGATAATAGTGGAACTTTAGGAAGTAAATATAAAGAGCAAGAAACCCTTTACGCACAGATATCCAAGACGCGCGTAGATGAAACGGTTGCTGATAAACTACACCGAAAACCACTAGCCGATTTAAAAAAATCGATTGGCATCAATGAAAGATTTTCCTTTATTAATGAATTATTTGCTGGAAACAAACAACTCTATGATGAAAGCATTGAGAAAATAAATGGATTCGAAAAATACGAAGATGCACATCGGGTACTTCGTCAGGAATTATTTGTTCAACTTAACTGGAAAACTAGCTCTGTTCGATTTATGGAATTAGAAGATCTTATCAAAAGAAGATTTGGAGTTTAATGAAGATTAACTATAATCTGACATTTATTTTTTTATTACTTTTCTCATTTAGATTAGATGCTCAAGACAGTTTATACACTCGAGAAATTATTTCTAAATTAACATCTGAGAAATTTGCTGGAAGAGGATATGTAAACAACGGCGATTATAAAGCTGCCTTATTTTTAGAAAAAGAATTTGGAAAAATAGGTTTAGAAAAAAATTCTCTAAATTACTTTCAACCATTTTCTTTCCCAGTAAATACTTTTCCATCAAAGATGGAAGTTAAAATAAATCAAAGAAAATTAAGGCCTGGAATTGATTTTATCATAGATCCTTCCTCTTCAGGACTTAAAGGTGTTTTTAAGATCAAGCATATAACCCATTCACCTTCCTATTATAAAAATGAGGATTTAAAAAATTACATTTTATTAATTGATACCAATGAAACATCTTTCCCACGAGATTCATTAAGACTTTGGAGTAGCAACCCACTTAATGTGGTTGGAATAATTTTCATTAAAGAAAAAAAACTCACTTGGGGTGTTAGTAAAAATGCAAACTCTTTTTTTACTATGCATGTTTTAAGAAATGGATTACCAAACTTTCCTTTAACAATCTCTATAAATGTATTTAATAAATTTATTGTTGAACATCAAACTCAAAACGTTATTGGAGTAATACCTGGAACCTTATATCCTGATTCTTTTATATTTATAACAGCTCATTACGATCACTTAGGCAAGATGGGAAGTAAAACATATTTTCCTGGTGCAAATGACAATGCTTCTGGAGTTTCCATGCTTTTAAACTTGGCTTATTATTTTAACAATGTTAAGGATAAATTAAAATATAGCATTGTTTTTATTGCTTTTGCTGGTGAAGAAGCAGGACTTGTTGGATCAGAATTTTACACAAAAAATCCAACGATAGATTTGAAAAAAATCAACTTCCTAATCAACTTGGATTTATTAGGAACAGGTGATGATGGGTTAATGATTGTTAATGGCTCAATATATAATGAGGCCTATGAAACTTTTGATATTTTAAATAGAAAAAATAATTATTTAAAAACAATTGAAAAGAGAGGTAAGGCACAGAATAGTGATCATTATTATTTTACTGAAAAAGGAGTGCCTTCATTTTTTTGTTATACTCTTGGAGGAATTACTGCCTACCATGATATTTTTGATAAAG
>JANPGA010000332.1:0-2320 GCA_031423735.1 Bacteroidota bacterium
TTCGGAAGTGATGCTGAAGGCAATGCGTAGAAGGTATTTACGTTCGGTTTACACAGAGCGAATCGAATTGATTAAAAAATTAATTCCTGATGCAAGTATTGGTGCAGATGTGATCGTTGGTTTTCCTGGAGAATCAGAAGATAACTTTATGGAGACTTTCAATTATTTACACCAATTAGAAGTAACCTATTTGCATGTTTTTACTTATTCGGAAAGAGTAAATACACTAGCAGTTTCAATGGAAGGAGTGGTTCCAATGAATGTTCGTAAAAATCGAAATCGAATGTTGCGAAATTTATCTTTGAAAAAACAAAACGCATTTTATCAATCACAATTAAGAAAAGTTTTACCTGTTCTTTTTGAAGCAGAAAAAAGTGGAGAACTCATGTACGGATACACTTCAAATTATCTTCGTGTTGCACATCCATATGATGAATCTTTAGTAAATAAAATAGTTCAATGTAAAATAAGCGCCATTAATCCAGAAGGTTTTGTGGAGGTAGTAATTGCGCATGAATCAATAACAGCCTGAGGAGTTTAAAATTATGTATCCTACCATTTCAGATTTATTAAAAGACATTTTCGGAATTTCAATTCCTTTGCCGATACAGAGTTTTGGCTTTATGCTCGCAATTTCTTTTTTATTCGCAGCATGGACTCTGCAAATTGAATTAAAACGCAAAGAAAAATTAGGCCTTATAAAATCATTTTATGTTACCTCCATTAAAGGTGAAAAAGCTAGTGTAACTGATTTAATTTCATCCTTTGCTTTAGGATTTATTTTAGGCTTTAAGTTGCTTTATATTGTATTAAACTATAGTTATTTTGTTGAGGATACACAAGGCGTTTTATTGTCGGCAAAAGGAAATATTTTAGGTGGACTAACCTTAGGTGCAATATCAGCATTCATGCGCTATCGTGAGAAAGAGAAAGATCGCTTGGCTCAACCTGAATCAGTAAAAGAATTAATGCATCCATTTCAATTGGTAGGAAACATAACGATGGTAGCTGCAGTTTCTGGAATCATTGGTGCCAAAGTTTTTCATAATCTTGAAAACTTACATGAATTTGAAACTCATCCTTTCGAAGCATTAATTTCATTTAGTGGATTAACGATGTATGGCGGATTAATTTTCGGTTGCATCGCTGTAATGTGGTATGGTAATAAACATGGAATTAAACCTCTCGTATTAGCTGATGCAGCTGCACCCGGAATTATGTTAGCATATGGCACTGGAAGGTTAGGTTGTCAGATTGCTGGTGATGGTGATTGGGGCATTATAAATTTAAATACAAAGCCAAACTTTTTAAGTTGGTTACCTGATTGGGCTTGGTCGTATAATTATCCTAATAATGTAATTAATGAAGGCATGCCAATACCCGGTTGTGATGGAAAGCATTGTATGATGTTACCTGATGCTGTTTTCCCAACTCCATTGTATGAATCAGTAATGTGTATTTTATTGTTTTTTGTTATTTGGTCATTGCGTAAACGATTTAATGTTGTAGGAAAAGTATTCGCATTTTATCTTTTGTTAAATGGAATTGAAAGAATGATGATCGAACAAATTCGGGTAAATAACAAGTTTGATTTTATCGGATTATCAGTCACACAAGCTGAAATTATTGCAGCCGTATTAATTTTATTAGGCATTGGAGGATTGCTATTTTTAAGAAACATAAAAAAAGTGGAAACTGAATGATGGATTTAAAAGTAATTTGTGAAGATGCAATTCCGATAATTAAATTAGCAGGTGATTTTATTCGCCAGCAAAGAATTTCTTTTAATGCAGAATCGATTGAATACAAAGGTTTCAATGATTTAGTTTCATACGTTGATAAAAACGCAGAATTAATTTTAGTTCAAGGATTACAAAAGTTAATTCCTGATGCAGGATTTATTACTGAAGAAAATACAATATCCATTGCTGATCGTGATTACCAATGGATCATTGATCCACTAGATGGTACAACTAATTTTGTTCACGGGATTCCATGTTATTGCGTTAGTGTTGGTTTGACTTATCAAAATAAATTAGTGTTTGGAATTGTGTATGAAATAAATCTTGATGAATGTTTCTACGCATGGAAAGGTGGCGGAGCATGGATGAATGGAAAATTAATTTCTGTTTCTAAAATTGATACTGTTGCAAAATCATTATTGGCCACTGGATTTCCTTACACCAATTATGAGCGAATGGGACCTTATATGGAAGTTTTTGATTACTGCATGCGAAACACACATGGCCTACGTCGCTTAGGCTCTGCAGCAGTTGATCTTGCTTATGTAGCTTGTGGACGATTCGAAGGCTTTTATGAA
>JANPGA010000333.1:0-2149 GCA_031423735.1 Bacteroidota bacterium
TGATTTGCTTTCATCTTGTATCTTTGAAATATTGGAATCAACTTAATAGAATAACCTCCAACGGTTGTTATTGTTGTGATTTGCTTTCATCTTGTATCTTTGAAATATTGGAATCAACATAGGTGCATTCTAATAGCTAATAATCAAAGACTTAAGCCCAATATTGGGATTGAAAAATGCCCACTTAAAAACCATTAGTTCCTCCAATAACTAATGGTTTTTTTGTTCTAAAACAACTCTAATTGCTGAGGTGTATCGGGTTTCTCGGCTTCTTTCCGACCATAAAAAATTTCAATCATCCCAAATTGTTTATCTGTTACCGTTAAAATACCAACATGTCCTTTGGAAGGCAATAGCGCTTTTACCCTTTTTATATGCACATCGGCATTCTCTCGACTTGAACAATGTCGCAAATAAATCGAAAATTGAAACATAGTAAACCCATCTGCCAAAATTTCCTTTCGAAATTTAGAAGCAGCCTTACGCTCACTTTTTAATTCAGTGGGCAAATCAAAAAGTACCAGTATCCACAATATCCGGTATTCGTTTAAACGCATTAAATTAATTCAGGGTAAATTATCTTTTTACTACTCCCATCAAAACATCGAACAAGTGAGGCGGTAGTCCTCTGTAATCCAACCATTAATGGACTTTTCTCTCCTGCAATTTTAATGTCGAGCGTAGGAATT
The DNA here is from genome assembly GCA_031423735.1 of Bacteroidota bacterium. Lineage (GTDB taxonomy): Bacteria > Bacteroidota > Bacteroidia > AKYH767-A > OLB10 > JANXSD01. Next base: position 690 of record JANPGA010000333.1, read on the forward strand.
TCAAGTAATTGTCGTTTTATGGAGGTGGTCAATTCGTAACAATCCTCTCCCGCCTCCATAATCCCAAGTACAATTTCATCTACAAACGGTCGATATGGCTCCATTATATCATCAGCCAAACAATATGCATTGTATTTATTTCTATGAAAAATGCCCAGTGTTGGTAACAGTCCTGATGCAACCAGTCCGCGCGCAACAATAGCACGTAAAATTGCATATCCATAATTCAACAAATTATTAGGTGTATCTCCATTTCGATCACGAATAAACGCCAATTCACTTGGAAATATATTTTTCCAAAAATAAGCTGCGGCCCTAGCTTCATAATTATCAGGGTCACCCGACCGAACATTTGCAGCCCAATGCAACATGTTGTCTATTGGAATTTTTTTCTTCTTTAAAAGTTGAGCTTGATTATTTATTTTAGCATTAACGGTTTGTTGCCATAATTGCTTTTTCAATGGCTGGCTAGCCTCAATCTGAAATCTATAGCGCTCCGTTTGAACAATATTTCCAGCTAAAGGTAACATTAATCCTACGGGATGATGGGTTCCATCACATGTAATTAATGCAACATTATTATCCAACATCATAGCAATTAATCCTTGGGTGATGGTAATTTGTTGGTGATCCAAAATCACAATACCAATATCTTCAATTGGTATAGTTGTGTTCCCTTCTCTTTTAATGATTGCTGGCAAGTCTTTGTTTTTCTCAACAGCTGGTAAACGTATTTCCAATTGCGAATTTTTCATCCCTAAATACGCAGGGTTTCCGAAATAAAGTGTGCGCTTGATCATAAATTAATGATTAAAATATCGTTACTTATTTTTTATCCAATGCATTAAAAATTTGTCGTTCACTTCGTAATGTGTAATATTTTTCCCTGCATCCAAATATACAAGCTCCTTATCCAACAAGGCTTTAATTCCTCTTTTAACATTTGCAGCAGAACCCAAATGATGTTTTTGTAGAAATAATTGCGAATATAATTGTACAGCATTTTCTTCAATAGCTATCGCTTTTAATAAATTCCATTGTAAAGGAGTTATTAAATTTCTGATTTGATAATAATTATTTTCATTTTCCATTAATATTTTATTCAAAACTTTTCCAACAATTTCCAAATTAATTAGCTTTTTTCTTTCATTAAAAATCTCATGACAAAGTCGCTGCGTATAATAAGTATGACGATGAGTTAATTCTAAAATAAGTTCGGTTGCACCTACTGTACATTTAATTCCATTTTTATTGAAATGTGAAATTATAAATTTTGAATAAATAGGACCTTCAATTTTTGTAAGATTAATATTTTTTGTACTAGCATAAAAAGGTCGTTTCGAACTATTAAAAATAGCATGCATCATTTTTTGATTGCTCCCGCAAAAAACAAAATTTACATATTTTAAAGTTTGAATCACAGTACGTAACAAAGCTTCAACATTTTTTTCCTTGTAATT
>JANPGA010000334.1:0-13261 GCA_031423735.1 Bacteroidota bacterium
AAAGTATTCAATTGATATAATCAACCATGATTTATCTGTTAGGATATTAAGAAATTGATGATCATTTCTTATATAATGAATATAAAATAAAATGATACTAAAAACTGTTATTGCTTTCCAAGAACCATCAATAGTTTGGCATTTTAAATAGGTGAAATATGTTAAAAATATGAAGGAAAATAATGCGACAATATTGTAAAATAACCCAATTCCTTTCAGCTCTTGGATTAATTGAATTAATCTAAATTTCAGTAATTTAATTATTAATTGTAGCATGTTTTTAGGTAAGTAAAAAACCGAGATATGCTATCCATATCTCGGTTAGATAAAACCAAATATAAAAACAATATTTAATTTATTAAGAGCAAGTAAAAATAATATACTTAAAGGATCTAATCTTCTTTTTCAATTTTGATCTTTCTCTCTACTTTTTTTTCTGATTTAGATTCTGTTCTGATTTTTTTAAGTTCACTTTTTAGTTCACTAAGTTCCTTTTTTATATCTTTTTGGGAGATACTTTTATTTTGTTCAAGTTCATGGATTGTGCTTTCAAGTCGATCAATTAAACTGTTAAATTCTTTCTCTTTAAACGAAATTATTATTTCATTTTGATCATCATTTTCATCATTATAGTTATATCTATAGGTATAAACTTTATTTATTTTATGTTCACTAATTGAGTTTGGTGAAGGAGGATTTGGCGGAGTGGGTGGATTTAATGTAAAAGGTGACGAAGGCGGAGCTGGAGGATTTAATGGAGAAGGAGGCGAAGGCGGAGTAGGAGGTGCAATTTCTTTTTCTAATAAAAATGCCTCCATCGAACTCTCGTCTGTAAAAGAGGTGTCAATTTTTGTTTCTTTGCCATTTTCATTAGTTACAATTATTATATGCGATTTCTTTTTACTTGATTGCGCATTAACTTTTTTAAATGAAGATGTTAATACTATTGCAATTAATAAAATAAATGGAATTTGGTAGCTTGTTTTCATTTTGTTTTTTTGCAATAATACTTTGGAAATCTATTATTTGCTGTTAATGGGTGGTTAATCAAGGTTAAGGTCTGGTTAATGCCGAATTTCACATTAAACCAATTTGTATTTTTGTTAAGATGAATAAGAGGAAATTTTGGACTACCGTTATTTTAATGAGTATATCATTGTTAGGACTTATTTTGCTTCAAGCCTACTGGATTCGTCATGATTTAAAGTTGAAAGAGCAACAATTTGGTCAGAATGTTATGCTTGCCATGAACAATATAGTGGATCGTGTTGAGCAAAAAGAGAACATGAAGATTGTTGTACATAAATTTATGAGTACTTCCGATTCAACTAACTCAACTTTTAATAAAACTGACTCCACTGAACAAATTTTGGAAGGTCTTATTGAATCTCCACCGAATCCACCACCACCACCTAGTCCTGAAATAAGTGATTTCGCAAAGGAGGTAACTAAGCAAATTGATAATTTACGAGAATTACAACATCGCCGATACCCTGATGGCGATTTAAGGATTAATAGAGATACAAGTACTATTGATATTCGTGTTGAAAAGGATGTGCAGTCAAAGGAAGTGTATGCAATACAGATGGCAAGTCAGGCAGAAAGTTTAGCTGATCAGGAAGCTCGTTTTGATTCTTTAGCTCGTGAAACGGAGAAAAGAATGCAATCTAAAATGCGGAAGTTGAATACCATGATGCAGAAATTTACTTTTCAAGTAGCTGATCATAATGGAAATGTATTTAACCGAATCGATTCAATTACTTTGGATTCAATTATCCAAGCGGAATTATCTAATCATGAGATTGACCAACCCTACAATTTTGGAATTTCTAACCCCCTTAAATCACAACTTGTTTTCTGGAAATTGAAAGCCGATACTGCTGGGATTATTACTTCAAATTATCGTTTGCCACTTTTCCCAAATGATTTTTTTAAAAGGAATGAACAATTGATTTTAAGTTTTCCCAATAAATTTAATTATTTACTTATTGGGATGTGGCCATTAATTGCTAGTTCATTAATATTTACGCTAATAATGTTGCTTGGATTTATCTATACTTTAAATACAATTTTTAAACAAAAGAAACTCGCTGAAATAAAGAATGATTTTATAAACAATATGACTCATGAATTCAAAACCCCTATTGCTACAATCGCAATTGCAAATGAATCGATACGTGATCCAAGGGTTTATGGGAATTATGAAAAACTAGATTATTATACTTCTGTAATTAAGGATGAAAATCAAAGAATGTTAAGTCAAGTAGAAAATGTTTTACAGATGGCTCAAATTGATAAAGGAGAATTAACATTACGTAAAGATGAGTTAGATATTCACGACATTATACATAATGCTATTGGATCTGCTATCTTAACAGTTGAACAGCGCCAAGGAAGAATAGAAATGCTGCTGGAAGCTGAAAAAACAAATGTATTTGCGGATGGAAATCATCTATTAAATGTCTTCACAAATTTAATTGATAATGCAAATAAGTATTCACCAGAAAATCCAATTATTCAAATAAGGACATGGAATGAAAGTGATTTAATTGTTATCAGTTTTACTGATAATGGTATTGGAATGAGCAAGGATATTCAGAAACGAATTTTTGAAACATTTTATCGTGCAACCTCTGGTAATATTCATGATGTAAAAGGATTTGGTTTGGGGTTAAGTTATGTAAAAGCAATTGTTGAATCACATGAAGGAAGTATTGAAGTTATAAGTGAACCAAATAAGGGAAGTGTTTTTATTCTTCGTTTACCTCTTTATACAAAATAAATATGCAATCAATTAAAGCGAAATTATTATTAGTTGAAGATGATATTAACTTTGGAAATGTTTTAAAAAATTTCCTTGAATTAAATGGTTATGATGTTACACTTGCTCGAGATGGAATTGCGGGAATTGAAACTTTTGGAACAAAATCATTTGACCTTTGTATCTTGGACGTAATGATGCCCAAGTTGGATGGCTTTTCAGTTGCTGCTAAGATTCGAGAGAATGACAAGAAAGTACCGATCATTTTCCTAACTGCAAAATCAATGAAAGAAGATATGCTCAAAGGATATAAAAGTGGTGGTGATGATTATCTCACTAAACCATTTGATACAGATGTATTGTTGCATAAAATTAATGTTACATTACGCCGTTCTATGGGTATTACGGAAATGGAAGAACAAACTGAGTTTAAAATTGGAATTTATAATTTTGATTATAAATATCGAAAAATTTCAGAGGGCGATGAAGTGGTTAGTTTGTCTCCTAAAGAAGCTGATTTATTGCGATTGCTATGTACTCACCAGAATGATTTGTTACCTCGTCAAAAGGCTTTAAAATTAATTTGGGGTGATGATAATTATTTTAATGGTAGAAGTATGGATGTTTTTGTAACGCGACTTCGCAAATATTTAAAGAAAGATCCATCAATAGAAATTGTTACTTTGCATGGAAAGGGTGTAAGATTGTTGGTCTCGAACGAACAAAATAAGCTTTAATTTTAGATTTAAATAATCCATAAAAAAAGAGGGATGATCAAAATTGTCTCCTCCCTCTTTTTAATAATTCTATTTTAGTTCTTTTATAATATCATCCGACATTGGTTTGGTTCCTGATCTATAACGATGAATTAATTTACCATTCTCATCTATAAGGAATTTTTCAAAGTTCCAATTAATTTCGCCGGTAAAATTTGAGTTAGATTGAGTAATAAGCCAATTGAATAGTGGGTCAATATCTTTTCCTTTAACTGATAATTTAGCGGCCATTGGAAAGGTGACATTATATTTGCTAGAACAAAACTGCTGAATTTCTGTATTAGTACCAGGTTCCTGTCCTCCGAAATTATTCGCTGGAAACCCAATTACCACTAATTTATTTTTATAGGCTTGAGCTAATTTTTCTAAATCATCATACTGTGAAGTATAACCACATTTGGATGCGGTATTAACAATTAGAATCTTTTTTCCTTTAAATTGTGAAAGGTCAATCGGTTTGTTGTTAATGTCATTTACTTTAAACGAATAAACATTATCAGGTGGTGTAAGAAACATTAAAATTGATAGAAGGATCGTAATCATTGTTTTATTTTTTTTTTAATTAAATTGAGATTTTTTGTTTTTTAAATTTAAACTTCATCTTCGTTTTTCATATTGAAGATACTTCCAACAAGGTCACTAAATTTCAAGGTGGTTTCTAATTTTCTTTTGCTTAATTGTGAGAATTCCGATAATCCGTGAAGTAAAAACTCCGAATACAAACTAATTTCTTCTTTCGGAACATTTTTATAATAATTGTTTACAACATCTTTTAAGCCTGTAACTTTTTTTAGAATTTCTTCATATTCACTATGCGATCCATTGTGTAAAATATCAACTTCATTACCTTCACTAAACCAACTTAAAACATCAGCATAAGGATTTTTATTTTTTGATTTCTTGGTTCGTTCAGGATCGGGGAAAAACTGTAAAAATTCTGTGCGAATTGCTTTTCCAATTAAAGTATATGCAACATTTGAAATGCCTTCAAGTTCACCTTCATAAACAAGTTCAACCTTACCCGTTATTGCAGGGATAATTCCATATAAATCACTTATTCTAGCAATTCCTTTTTCTTCATTATTCATTAAAATTCTTCGGTGTACTACTGAATAAAGATTTTCATAAGCACTTATTGTTAACCTGGCAGATACTCCGCTTTTTTGGTCGATGTATTCACTTTTCCTTGCTTCAAATGCAATCTGCTCAAGCAATCTATCCACTAAAGGTGGAATCGTGATAGAATTTTTTTGATCATTTGGAACTTTAGCCTCTTGCTTAGTAATAAGCGATGAAATTTCCACTGATTTAGGATAATGAGTGAGGATTTGACTTCCAATCCGATCTTTTAACGGTGTTACAATGGATCCTCTGTTTGTGTAATCTTCCGGATTAGCAGTAAATACAAATTGTAAATCAAGAGGTAATCTTAATCGAAAACCTCTAATTTGAATGTCACCTTCTTGAAGGATATTGAAAAGTGCTACTTGTATTCTAGCTTGCAAATCTGGTAATTCATTGATTACAAAAATGCATCTGTGCGAACGCGGAATTAATCCAAAATGAATTGCTCTTTCATCAGCATAACTAAGTTTTAATGAAGCAGCTTTTATTGGATCTAAGTCACCAATTAAATCTGAAACGGATACATCTGGAGTTGCTAATTTTTCTATGTAACGCTCATCACGATGCATCCAACTTATTGGAGTATTATCACCATGATCTTCAATTAGCTCTCTTCCATATCGAGTAAGGGGAGCCATTGGATCTTCATTTAATTCACTTCCTGAAATAACTGGGATGTATTCATCTAATAAATCAGTTAATAATCTGGATAGCCTTGTTTTGGCCTGACCTCTTAATCCAAGAAGCAAAATATTATGTTGAGAAAGAATTGCTGTTTCTAGTTGAGGTATGACAGATTCCTCATATCCTTGAATAAATTTAAACAATTGTGTTTTGCTACGTAATGCTTCAATTAAATTATCACGCATTTCTTCTTTAATTGATTTTGCTATGTATCCTTGTTTTTTTAAATCACCAAGGGTACGAATCTTATCAATATTTAATTTCTTGCTCATATTTATCTTACTGTTTTTTTTCTGTTTTTTATATAATCTTCAAACATAAATTCACCTAACCCGTTAAGTGAACTGTAAAAGGCTCTTCCATTATTTATTTTAGTGAAATCTCGAATAAAAGCTTGTAGATATGGATCTTTAGCTATCATAAAAGTGGTAATAGGAATGTTTAATCTTCTACATTGTCCTGCAAGATTAAAAACATCGCTCGTAATTTTTCTATCAAGCCCAAAACTATTTTTATAGTATTTATTTCCAATTTTTAAGCAACTTGGTTTTCCATCTGTAATCATAAAAATTTGCTTATTGGGAGTCTTTCTTCTTCTTAATAAATCCATTGCTAAAGTTAATCCAGCGGAAGTATTTGTATGGTATGGGCCAACTTGAAGATAGGGTAGATCTTTTACTTCTATAGGCCAAGCATCGTCACCAAAAACCACAATATCTAATATATCTTTAGGGTATCGAATACGGATCAATTCTGCTAGAGCCATTGCAACTTTTTTTGCTGGAGTAATTCGATCTTCCCCATAAAGTATCATGGAATGGGAAATGTCAATCATTAAAACAGTTGCATTAAAACTTTTATGCTCTTTTTCTTGAACTTCCAAATCATCTTCAGACATCGAAAACTCTTCTATTCCGCTTCTAATTTGGGCATTGCGCAGAGAATCCGTCATGTTGATTTGTTCCGTAGTATCACCAAATTGCCATGGTCGAATATCAGAGGATGCTTCATCTCCTTGTCCGGTTTTTGTGGTCTTATGTCCACCTTTACCGGATTTTTTCATTTTCCCAAATATTTCTTCTAACGATTGTTGACGTATCGTTTGTTCGGTTTTGGGAGTTATTTCAAGTGTTTGATCTTCATTTTCCTTTAGTAATCCATTTTCCTTTAAGTCGTTAATGAAATCTCCCATGCCATAATCAGGAGTAGTAAATTTATATTGTGCATCAAGTTCTGTTAACCAACTGATTGCTTCGTTTGCATCGGCAGCCGTATATTGTAATAACTCCATAAATATTTTATGGAGTTTATCATAGGGTGAACCTTCTTCGGGAGGATTAAATTTGGAAAATCTTAGTCCGAGCATATTATTTGTTGAAACCTTTTAACATAAAGGTAAGAGAATAGTTTTAATTCAAGAATGAAAATCTTCAAATTTTACTTATTTTTATTAAATGTCATTAAAATATCTTTATTGAAATGATAAAGACGTTTGAAATTATTTTATAGTTTATTATTTCATAACTAATTTTAGTATATTTTTGAGAATAAGTGTGTAGGATAATTTTCACATCGGTTCAAATTTAAGTTATTTCAATTAGGGTTCTTAACAACAATAATATTAAAATAAATTATTAGCATGAAACAGAAAATTCTTATAAGTAAATATAATTTTAGATTGATATTAGTTTTGGTGTTTTCTACGGTAATTTGCAATGTTAATGCTCAAGCAGATTTAACATTAACAATTTCTGATTTTTTAAATTGGCAACCATCAATTTCAAATCAAGGGAATATTTCAAATATTCCAATTGCCATAAGATCAAAATCTTCAAATTTTCAAATCAAAGCAGGATTAGATACGAATGCTAAGGTATTATATTCGCCTGATGGTATGGATAATTTTGGTCCTTATATTGATTCGGCATCTCAATTTAATTTATTTAATTTTTCTCATTGGCAATATATTGATATTTTAGCTTGGTTTGGTGGTAGTGCAGGTACACCAATTTTAGTCCCTTCCAAGTCATGGGTTGATGCAGCACATAAAAATGGTGTTAAAGTTATTGGAACTGTTTTTTTTGCACCTGTAGTTTATGGAGGAAGTCAAGCAGCAGTGCAAAGCTTTTTACAACAAGATATTAATGGAAACTTTATTGCTGCAGCACAATTAAAAGCAATTGCGAACTATTATAATTTTGATGGATGGATATTTAATTTTGAGACTCAAGTAAATTCTGCAACTGGGGCATTAGCTTCAAGTTTTATAAGCCAATTCGATAGTATTTATACAGGTGAATCAATTTGGTATGATTCAATGTTGCAAAATGGATCTATTAGTTATCAAAATAAACTAAATGCTTCCAATGCTTACTTTTTCCAACATTCTACTGGTCTTTTTACAAATTACAGTTGGTCTCAAGCAACCACTGTTGCTGGATCAGGTACTTATGCAACCTCATTAGGTAGAAGTCCATTTGATGTTTATACAGGCGTTGATATGTGGCCAGGACGGACAGCACAACCTGCATTTTCTAGTTATACTTGGATTGATAAAATATTCCCTATGGGGATTGCCAAAACATCTGTAGCATTATTCGCAACAAATTTTACTTTCAATTATTCTCCATTTTCAGTTTTTAATAATGATCCAAACGATTATATTAATTTTTATGAATCAGAAAGAAAAATATTTTCTGGAATTGATCTAGACCCCTTCACTGTTGATAATACTTGGAAAGGAATCGGAAATTTTATTTCAGTTCGATCCGTAATTACTCAATGGCCTTTTGAAACGGATTTCAATACAGGTCATGGATTGAATTATTATAATAACGGAAGTATCTTGTCTTCCACGCCTTGGCATAATATGTCATTGCAATCTATTCTACCCTCATGGACTTTTTATAATGTAGGATGTAATATTGAATATGATTTTATTGATGCGTATAATGGTGGTTCTTCTTTATTAATTTCATCTTCTAGCTCTAGTTCAAATTTAAATATACCCTTATTTTCAACTGAACTTGTAACGGCACCATTTCTTGTAAATTCGATTTTTACTTTTAAGTCAACTTCAACAACAATTGACTCTATAGGATTGGAATTTAAAACTAAAAATAATTCCAACAAATTTTATTTTAAACCGCTTTTAAATGGTACTTGGGAAAGCAATTCTTTTACAACTGTAAATTCTTTAAATATAGATACTATCATTGCTATAAATCTTTTAATTAAGTCTTCTGGTTCTTTTACTTTAAACCTTGGAAAATTAGAGGTTAATCCAATTATACTAGGAATTTCAAATAATAATGCAGAAATAAATTCTAATTTCAAGCTTTATCCTAATCCTTCATCTGGAGATGTTTTTTATTCCTCAAATGATAATGTAGAAGGGAGATTGCTTATTTATGATTTGAATGGTAAAATAATTTCCAATATTCAATTAAACGATAATGGTGAACATAAACTTAATTTAAGAAATAAGGGTATTTATTTTTATGAATTTAAATCATTAAATAGTTTTAAAAATGGAAAAATTATTATTGAATAAACTAATTTTTATTTGTACTTCCAACATAAATATATGAACGAAAAACAAGATTTGCCCTATTATTTAAAATATTCTCAAATAATATTGGGATTGGTTGCTACTTTTTTTGTGTTATATATTGCTCAGGACATTATATTGCCATTAGTATATTCATTTATACTTGCAATTTTAATAAATCCAATTGTAAATTATCTTACCTCTAAAAAAGTTAATCGTGTTGTAGCAATTTTTATCGGATTATTGATTACTATATTTATTATGTTTGGATTAATGTATTTTATAGGATCTCAAGCAAGTTTATTTAGTGACGCATTTCCACAATTAAAAATTAAATTCAACATTTTAATTGAGGATTTAATTACTTGGATATCCCAAAATTTTAATATTAGCAAGTATAAAATTAATTTATGGTTATTAAATTTGGAAAAAGAAGGGTTAGGGTCTAGTACTTCGGTTTTAGGTCAAACTATAAATACAATTGGTGGAATATTTGTTTACGTATTGCTTATTCCTGTTTATGTTTTTATGATTTTATATTATAAACCATTATTACTAGAATTTATTAATAGAATATTTACTAAAGAACGACACACTACTGTTTTAGATGTACTTGAGCAATCTAAATCATTAATTCAAAACTATTTATTAGGATTGTTAATTGAAGCATCTTTAGTGGCAACGTTGAACTCAATTGGTTTGATGATTATCGGTATTGATTATGCCATTTTGTTAGGGGTTATTGGTGCATTGCTTAATATTATTCCATATATCGGTGGTATAATTGCAATATCACTTCCAATGATTTTAGCATTGGCAACAAAATCTCCTTCTGCTGCATTAACTGTGTTAGTGGTTTATTTGATAGTTCAGTTTATTGATAATAATATTATAGTCCCCAAAATCGTTGCTTCTAAAGTTAAAATAAATGCTTTAATGTCAATAATTGTTGTTATTATTGGTGGTGCAATATGGGGTTTCTCCGGCATGTTTTTGTCAATTCCTTTAACTGCAATTATAAAGGTAATATTTGATAGGATTAATCATTTAAAGCCATTTGGATATCTTTTGGGTGATGAAATGCCAACTAACAAAAGTAAGTAGGAGCAAATTATATATTCAAGTATATGAGTTTTAAGTAAAATTCTAGTAAATTTGATTATTATATAATATTTTTACAAAAAATTGAGTAAATGAGATTTTTAACAAGAATTCTTTCTACAGCGATTGCAATTTTTTTAATTGCTACTTTGATGCCAGGTGTTGAAGTAACAAGTATTGGAATGGCAATTTTAGTCTCTTTTGTTTTAATTGTTATGAACGTTTTTGTTAAACCTATTTTTATTTTTTTAACACTTCCAATCACTGTTGTAACTCTTGGTTTGTTTCTTTTGGTTATAAATGCATTAATTATTCTAATAACTTCTCATATTTTACATTCTGGATTTAAGGTAGATGGATTTTGGGTTGCAATGCTTTTTAGTATAGTTTTAGCTATGGCAACATCTTTAATTGATTACCTTACTGAAAAATTCGAAAAAAATAAAAATTAATTATCTAGTTTATTGCATAGTCCTTTATAACTACAAAAAACACAACGTTCTATTTCTTTGGTTTGTTTAAATGGTACTTCTTTGTCAAAAATCTCTAATATTAATTTCTTAAGGTATTCAATAAAATTTTCATTAAGTGAATTTTCAATGGGTTGGTCTTTTGTTAAATAAGTTATCCCTTCATTTATACTCCTTAATTTAATTAAGCCTGCTCTTGTTTTTTTGCCGTTTAATTTATTATTTGCTAATAACGTATAAAGAAGTAATTGAAGAGTTGTTTTGTATTCAGGATTTGAAAATATTTCGGATATGTCCTCAGGTAAGTTTAGAACATCTTTACCAGTTTTGTAGTCTAAAATTCTTATTACTTTATCTTTTTCATCTATTCTATCAACAATGCCTTTAATAAATACATTCCCAATATTTTTAATTTCAATTTTTTCTTGAAATTTTTCTTCTAAACCCAAAATTGAAAATGGTGTTTCGGAAAGGTCATTTTTTAATATTCTACTAATTAAGTCATGTAGCACTCCTTTCATTAAAAAGTCATTTCCAGATAACGGAGTTTTTTTAAATTTAATGTAAATAGCATCATTAATAAATTTTTCTAAATTTATTAGTGATGTTTCAATAATCTTATCTGTTACAATTTCATGATTCCCATAAATTTTTTGCATTGCTTCATGTAAAATATTCCCAAATACACTAGGGTCAATGGTATCATGAATTTCTTTTTCTTTTAGCTCAGCAATTTGACTAAAATAAAATTTTAAAGAGCAAGAAATATATTCATTGATTGCAGTTGCCGATAAACCACTGAATTCAACTTTTGTGAAACCATCTACAAATCTATTTTTTAATTTTTGTAGTATATCATCACTCTTATTTATTAATATTTCATCATTTGAAAAAGTAATTGGGGCATTTTCAATTTGAGAATATTGAAACTTTATTCCTAAATTGGATTCTTTGAGTTCATGATGTAGTTGAAGTAAAAATCTACTTCGTTCTCCACCACCCATTTCATTCATGTCGCTATTATAGAAAAAGTATATATATTCTGCTCGTTGTAATAATCTATAAAAGTGATATGCTGTTACAGCATCTTGTTCTTCCCTACAAGGTAACTGATATGCTTTTCTTAATGAATATGGAATTAGTGATTTGGGTGTATTATTACTTGGTAACGTTCCCTCATTCATTGAAGCAATAAAAACATATTCATAGTCAAGAATTCTTGTTTCCAAAAAACCCATGACCTGAACACCTTCATCTTTTTCACTTCGAAATGGTATTCGTATTTTATCAAGTATACCTAGATAAAGTTTCCACCAAGAAGAAATTGTTAATTTCGAATAGTATGGAATTAGTTGATTCCAAATAACTTTGGATTCTTGTTGAATTACATCTTTTAATCCCTCAATCGCACTTAATTTATTTGAATCAATTTCGAATAGAAAGTTGTTAATTATTTCTTGTTCTAAATAAGGGGTGGTTGGTGGGTTAGTAATAATTTTTGCAATGGGTGATATTCTTCCAGTTATTGGCAAATTGTTGGAGAGTGCAGTTAACTGAATTAAATCTGTTTCATTTAAAATAGCTATCAATAATGGATTCTCTTTAAACCATTTTGCTTGTTCAGTAATGAACCAATCACTTGAATTTTCTAGAAGTTGTTTCCGTAAACTTTTTATTTTATGTAATACTTGCAATAATGGATGATTTTTTAATGGGAATCCCATAGAAGGATTAATTGCAAGTCCTAACCTTGAACAATGATCTAAAAATGAAAAAAGTATGCTATCATCTGGTAAAACAACAACTGACCTTTTGAGTACATCAGGAGTTTTATCATGTAATGCATTAAAAACGGTAATCGCAAGTTCTCGAGCCATTGAGGATTTCCCTCCAATTCCACTAACTTTAATTTCTTTTGTTGATGTAGTTAGAAAAGTATTTGTCCATGGAATTTCTGCATTGCTTAAAATGCCTTTTCTAAAAAAACGACCAGCTTCTCTATATTTTGCTTCAACATACCAACTATCTGCATCTTTAAATAAAATAACCTTGCCCTGTACTTCTAAATGTTTTATGATTTTCTCTTCAGATTTTGTAAAAGCATAAAATCCAGCAAAAACTACCTTCTCAAAAGAATCAAAAAAAGTATTGTTACTTATGTTGGATGCAGCCATTTCCCACGACATTCCTTCATAGGATATTTCTGAGTTTAAAAGATGCCGTTTATACTCTTTATATAGTGAAGGAAGCATTTCCCAATAACTTAAAAATTCGTGTCGTAAAGGTGTTATGTTTTCAGAAGAAAACTGCGACCAAAATTCTTTAAAATAAGCAAAGTCATCTTCTTCTAATGAGAAAATATTTTCAATGTTTTTAACATCTAAAACTTTCTGAAATAATTGATCAGCAGGAACCATTTGTCGATCAATTTCATTAAAATCATCAATTAACTGTTGGCCCCAACTTAAAAAACTTTCAATATCATCATTAGGATACAATTTCTCATAAACTTTGAAAAGTTCCATGAGTAATGTGTTTTCATCCGCTACTGGAAGAGGACTTAATTGAATTAGAAGATCGCGTACAGGAAGAATTATAGGTAACCAACTAATAGAATTAAGGTCTTTTGCTAATTCTTCTTTAAAATTAATACAAGCTCTTCTAGTAGGAAAAACTACTATTGTTTTTTGTAAATTATATCCTTTAACTGCTTGAATTACGTTGGAAAGAAAAGTAGTTTGCACGATTGGATATTTGATTTATAGAATTAAGATAGTACGAAAATAAGAAAGCC
>JANPGA010000335.1:0-4442 GCA_031423735.1 Bacteroidota bacterium
TATAAATTGTTATAACGGTAAAGGAGATAATAGACTACAATCATATTTAATATCAACATTCAATAATCCATACTATTTTGAACCATCATTCACACTGAGCTCGCCAATTCATATTCCAATAAGTTTATGGGAGGGCGTTCCTAACGATAATGAATTTCCAGTAAAAGTTACAATAGGACTTTCAGGAAAAATGCCCGCTTTTGATTTTGATACCTTACTGGTTTATGATGCAGCTTTGGAATAATAACCTAAAACAATAAAAAACACCTATATTACCTGTGAATTCATACAACAATTAAGAATCTTGATCACATATTAAAAACAATATAAGAATCAATATGTAGTTTCTGGATTTACATTAGCTGTGCTTAAAACAAAATCAGAATTCCTATATGACGAAGAATTCAATTTAGTACTTGATGAAGAATTTGTAAAAGACATAAAGAAGATACATTTTTGGTATTAAAATTATATAATAAATTCAAATAGTAACGAAAGGTGGTATTTATTTTTTCAAAATTGTGTGTAGTATTTAAATAAATAAGTACTTTTATTTTATGGAACCGAAGCCAGTTAAAAAGAAAATGCAAAATGTCAACTTCAGATCTGTTGATGAGTTTCTAGAATTCTTGCCAGAAGAAGAACTTCAGATAGTTTCTTTTTTACGTCAAATTGTTTTAGATGCAATTCCAAATTGTAAAGAACGATTAGCCTATAATGTACCTTTTTATCGCCGTAGATCTAACGTTTGCTTTATTTGGCCTTCGTCAATTATGTGGGGTAATATGAAAAACCGAGGAGTTCGATTTGGTTTTTCAAATGGATACTTATTAAAAGATGAATCTAATTTTCTTGATAAGGGAAATCGCAAACAAATTTATTGGAAGGATTTTTATCAACTCAGCGATATTAATGTTGATTTACTAAAGTCATTTATTTATGAAGCAGTTGTAATTGATCAAGAAAAATTTTTAAAGAAGCAGAACAAATTTGGGAAGAGCAATAGAGTTGCGCACATAAAGGGGAAGTAAATTCTTTTTTTTATTGCTAGTTTTACTTTTGTTGAATTAAGCACATGTTAATTTTAAACTTTAAGTGATTATTTGCATTAATTTTTCTTAAAAAAAATTAAAGACATACAATTAATAAAGTATTTTTTTATGAAACTATCTCATCAATGTACAGTGATTATATGAAAGGTGGAAAAACGGAATTTATGTTAACAACACAATATGTAATAGATTGTGGGATTAATTGGAATATAAAAAATCCTGTATTTAATTTAAACCCTTCTGTTTTGTAGTCTAGATAAAGTAGAATTTGATTTTTCGATAAACATCAAACAATAATGGAAACATACATTGCAATCTTACGCGGAATAAATGTAAGTGGTCATCGCATTATTAAAATGGCGGATTTAAAATTAATGTTTGAGGAGCTTAAATTTAAAAATATCCATACCTATATTCAAAGTGGAAATGTGGTATTTCAAGCTAAAAAGAGTCCTTCAGAGAAATTGCAAAATATTATTGAAAAAAAGATCGTAGAATTATTTTCATTCGAAGTACCTGTAATTGTTTTAGAATACACAAAACTTGAGCAGATAATTGCTAATAATCCTTTTAGGTTGGATCATACGATTGATGAAAAGATGTTGCATGTAACTTTTTTATCAACAATTCCAGAAAAGAAGTATAGCGAATCTTTACCACAAAAATCAGATGCTAATGATCAATTTGTATTAGATGGAAGTGTCATTTATTTGTATTGTCCAAACGGTTATGGAAATACTAAGTTAACCAATAATTTTTTTGAGAAAATACTAAAAACATCTGCTACAACTAGAAATTGGAAAACAACCTTGCAATTACTAGAAATAGCGACCAACTAAAAATAGAACCTTTTCTATCAATTAATTCATTAGATCAAAATAAATTAGCAATCTTAATTTCACTTTGCAAAGAAAATTAATAGAGAGCATGCGGTAATGAATGATTAACGAATTTCGGAAATGCCATTGATTGAGCAACAGATTAGCAAGATTCAATTAAACTCAACAGTCTACATCAATATGCAACGCTTTGCATGGAATTTATTTCAATTGTTCTGATGAATGGTAACTAATTTTGTTAAGTACTAAGTTATTTTCTTAGTTTGATAATAAAAAAAGGATAGATTCGTATCTTCATAATTATTAAAAACCTAAACTATGAAACGTGTAACCTCAATCGGTGGAGTCTTCTTCAAATGCAAAGACCCTGATCAAATGAAAACCTGGTATAAAAATCACTTAGGATTAAATACTGGTCAATATGGAACTACATTCGAATGGCGTAAATCAGACGAGCCTGCATCAAAAGGATTCACTCAATGGAGTCCGTTTAAAGAAAGCACCAATTACTTCGAGCCCTCCACAAAGGAGTTCATGATTAATTATCGTGTTGAAAATTTAGAATGGCTTGTAGAAGAATTAAAAATAGAAGGTGTCACAATTTGTGATGCAATTGAATCATATGAATATGGAAAATTCGTACACATTTTAGATCTTGAAGGAAATAAGATTGAATTATGGGAACCTAACGACAGTGAATATGATAAAATACTAGATGGCACAACAAAATAATGAGTTACAATACAACACTAATGAAAAGCAATTATATAAAATCAATTTTATTAATTCCTATATTATTTATATCGATTAATGGATTTAGTCAAACAAATGAAATAAGTATTAAATTTATTGGAAATGCAGGATTGTATTTAACCGATACGAAAACAAATATTTATATTGACTTTCCTTATAAATCGGGCGCTCATAACTATATGAAGTATAACAAAACAGAATTAGATAGCATAAAAGATAATTCGATATTTATATTTACACATAGGCATTCAGATCATTATTCAAAAAAACTACTAAAGAAAAAAAGTGTAAGAAAATATGGAAATTGGAATGTTTCAAAATTGGAAGAGTTAAATAATTCTATTGATGATTTTTCTATTCAAGCATTTAAAACTTCGCATAAATTTACTTTTAGTCATTATTCTTACTTAATAACTTGGCATAATAAAAAAATATATATTAATGGCGACACTGGTGATTTAGAACCATTAAGTAAAATTAAAAATATTGATTGGGCATTTGTTCCTTATTGGATTTTATATAATGCTAAGGATCAAAATATAAAAATCGATGCTAAGCATTTTGGTGTTTATCATCTATATCCCACTCAAAAAATTACAGGAACTATACCAGCAGACAAAATATTTCTGCAACAGCAAAATAAAGTAATTTCAATTCCCTATTAAAATAGTAAATTAGCAAAAAGAATTAAACAGATCGGGAAGAAAAATAATATAAAAATGGATATCACAATTAATACCCCAGCCTTACTTTTCCCTGCAATTAGTTTGATAATGCTTGCCTATACAAATCGCTTTTTAGCAATCTCAAGTGTAGTAAGAGTCTTGCATGATCGTTATGTGAAAAATGAGCCTACTCCAGTTATTCATGCTCAAATAAAAAATCTCCGTTATCGTTTACGTTTAATACGAAGAATGCAACTTCTAGGAGTACTAAGTTTTTTATTCGCTATCATTTGCATGTATCTCATTTTTGTTAATGAAATGATGTTTGCAAATTTAATATTTGTAATTTCTACTTTATTTCTTGTTGCATCGTTAATACTTTCCTTACTCGAAATTTTAAACAGCACTAAATCACTTGAGTTAGAGTTAAGTGATATCGAAGGTTTAAATGATCCAACACTTGTTGAATATATTAAAAAGAAATTCGAGTAAATTAATTCTTTTTCTCCTGACAAAGTTCAATTAAAACGCCATTCGTTCCTTTAGGATGTAAAAAGCAAATTAGTTTATTGTCAGCGCCAGCTTTAGGTTCTTTGTTTAGCAAGGTAAATCCTTCTGATTCCAGTCGTTTCATCTCAGCATAAATATCTTCAACTTCAAAAGCAATATGATGTATTCCTTCGCCACGTTTTTCAATAAACTTCGCTATCGGACTTTCTACATTTGTAGCTTCTAACAATTCAATTTTATTTTCTCCTACTTGAAAAAATGAAGTCAATACACCTTCCGATTCAACACCTTCAATTTTATAATGTGGTGTATTAAATAATTTCTTAAATAATTCATTCGAATTTTCTAGACTCTTTACTGCAATTCCAATATGTTCTATTTTCATGATGTAAATATAATTTAATACTTAGAATAAGTCGTTATGATTTATTCTCTGGATCATCTGGTTTGTAATGATAGTTAATAGTAGGAGGGGCGAATGGATCAGTTGAATTGGGTTGTTGATTTGGTTCTTCTAAATATTCCTCTTCGCTCAACTCAATAGTTTCATCATTTGTTTCTGGTTCGTTTTCCCACTCAAAAGCAACACGCTGCGGACCCTCCTTTTTATATACAAAGGCTAA
>JANPGA010000336.1:0-3814 GCA_031423735.1 Bacteroidota bacterium
CAGTAAAACATATTGATTTAGTAGCATCTGATTTTATAAATCGTTACACCGACTTACTAGAAAAGTTTGATGCTGTTTTCGCACTAAATGTTATCGAACATATTGAACAAGACCAAATAGCACTTAAGAATCTAAATTTACTTTTAAAGCCAAAAGGAAAGGTGGTTATTTTGGTGCCATCTCATCCTAAATTATATAATCGTATAGATAAAAATCTTCACCACTTTCGTAGATTTGATTCGCAACAATTGGAAAATAAAATCATTGAAGCGGGATTTTCAATTGATAAAACAATTGGCTTTAATGCACTAGGAATTCTTGCTTGGTGGATAAGTGGTAGTCTCTTTCAATCAACACAAATTCGAAATAGTCAAATGCATTTTTATGATAGATTAGTACCTCTTGCAAAATTGATTGATAAAATATTTATGAAAAGGGTTGGATTGTCAATCATTACTTATGCAACCCTGAAGTAGTGTGCAAATGCACTCACTTCAGGGTTTGCATTTGCACTCTACTTTAGGGTTAGAAATTAAATCCTATTCTTGCGTATAAATGAAGTCCGTTACTTCCCATTTGTACTGCATCCCAAGGACCAGCAGGCTCATTATTAAATGCCCATCCCTTTGCACTTTGTACAGCTCCAAAATCAGGATGAACACCAAATAAATTATCAGCACCAATACATAAATTTAATGATTTATGTATCTTGTAGTTTAGGTATAAATCAGTAACTAATTTTCCACCATAAACATATTCATCAGGCACTCTTACATTTCCATCAGCATCTGTAGGAACTTGTGGTTTAATACCTAGCCCATCATCACCATAACCCAATAATGTTACTTCACCAAAATAAGTAAAACGAGTTCCAATTGTTAATTTTTTAACTCCATACTCAAGTGTTAAAGCAAATTTTGTTGATGGCGCAGACGCAAGAATAAAATTTTTCTCACGATCACTTAAAAAAGTATTTTGATGCTCAGGAGTATCATTTAATTTCTCAGGTACATTTACTTGATCAATGGTCATGTGTTGAATGTTACCAGCTAACATAACATGAAAGGAATGATTCTCTGTAACTTTTTTGTAATCCATTACAATGTCAATTCCAGTATTTGTTGTGTTTACTGCATTAGCAAAAAATTGTGCAAGACCAGCATTAAGATCTTTTAAAGTATTGGTAAGTGCGGTATCAAGTGTTGCATCATTAGCATCAAATTGCCCAGAAAGTACTACGCGATTTTTAACTTTCACCATGTAACCATCAATAGTAATGTTAAAATTATGGATTGGGTTATAAGTAAATCCTAATCCTAAATTTACTGATTCCTCTTGCTTCAGGTCAGGAATTCCTGCAGCCTTAGTTATCGGGCTATAGTTTGGCGCAATCTTAACTTCTGCAATAGTTCCTCCTTGAACTGTTGTGAATGTAGAGCTAAAATTAATCTGTTGTAATGATGGCGCACGATACCCAGTACTTGCTGATCCACGAATATTAAATTTATCAGTTGCTTTATAACGAGCAGCTAATTTATAATTACTTGTGAAACCGAAATCGCTATAATTTTCAGCTCTAATTGCTCCCGCTAAAAGAAATTTTTTCGTTAAATCTAATTCCGCATCTATGTAAATTCCACCTGTTGAACGATTCGCTGAAACTTCATCACCAGGTTGATACCCAGGAAATCCTTGTGATCCTGAAGCTTTTGTTCCAGTTGGATCATAATTTTTATACGATGCTTCTTCTCCTGCATATAAATCATATTGTTCAAATCTATATTCGGCACCTACTGCAAGGTTAAATCCTTGTGCTATTCCTGCATATTCTTTGCTGAAATTTAAATTAGAAGTGTTTTGTAGAAATGAGAATCCTCCATCATCGAAACTGGTTTTTCCAGCACCTAATGAAGCATTAAATGTTTTATCTCCCATAAAATGAAAATCGTTACGACCAGTATTATTACTAAAATCCCAATTCCAAAAGCCTTTAGTTTTTCCTCTAATTCCAGCAGCAAAAGAAGCATCTGCAATTTTTGTTTGAATGTGAGGATCAAAATAAGTCTCTCCATCAGATGAGGTGTGCATAATTCCATCTACAAAAATTAAGTTGCCATTTGCATCAGTAGGAAAACGTTCTGGTTTAGCGGAAAAGTTACGCGAAAAGGCAAATGCATCTGATGAACTTTGATTATAACCTCCAAAGCCATAAATAACAGTTGTTTTATTTTTCAAAGGCAATTCGACATTAAAAAATCCACCTACCGCTAAGCTTGATCCGTCACCATTTCCTCTACGATAAACATTAATTGGAAGGGAGTTTTCATTTGTGCTTAAATTAGAAGTGTCCATAACTTGGCGAAAAGTTTTATCGGTAGAAGTAACACTCATAGAAAAGTTAATGAATCCATTTTGTTTTCCAATAGGAACCCCATAATTTCCATTAAAGGTAAATGATTGTCCGTCGAACTTTTTGCCTGTTTCGTATTGTTTAAAATCAGGAGTAAACGAAGGATTATACTTTTTATCTGAATATCCCCCAAAACCAATGTCTCCAGAAAACTCTTTAATATTTTTCTTTAGAACAATATTTATTACACCAGCAATTGCATCAGAGCCATACTGTGCAGAAGCACCATCACGTAAAATTTCAACATGGTCAATTGATGAAAGTGGAATTGCATTTAAGTCAGTACCTGAATTTCCACGACCTCTAGTTCCAAATAATGCTACAAAAGCAGTTTGATGTCGGCGTTTACCATTAATAAGTACTAATGTTTGATCAGGGCCTAGACCTCGTAAAGTTGCAAGATCAATATGATCTGCCCCATCAGAACCGCTTTGCTTATTCGAATTAAGAGAGGGGGCAGAATAATTTAAAAGAGCCGTAAGATCCATTCGTCCTGTAGGTAAGGATAGTTGCGATACATTAATAAGATCAACTGGAGCAGTGGTTTCTGATTTTACCCTTCCTAACCTACGTGATCCAACCACTACAACTTCAGATAATTCTTTTGTTGAGAGCTGCATAACGACAGTAATTTCTGTTCTGTTTTCAATAGCAACATTTTGAGATTCATAACCTAATATAGAGATAACAGCTATATCAGTTGGGTTTGCCTTTAGAGTGGCAACTCCATTTATATCACTCGAAGCACCATTCGTAGTTCCTTTTACTACCACAGTTGCTCCAGGAATGGTTGATTTATTAGAAGCATCTGTAATGATAAATCTCACATTACTCTGAGAAAAACCTAAAAGAGGGAACAGTAATAACAATAATTGTATCAGGTTCTTTTTCATAAGTTTTGGTGATTTAGTTTTAACAAACATAGCTCATATTTTAATTGATGAGGATAAAACGAGATTTGACACATTAAATATTTTGTCGATATCAAGGTGAGTGATCTATATGGCAGAAGTTTTTAGTTCCTTAAAACCTATTGATACCTTAAATATTTTGTCAAAATCCAGATTACTTATCTATCCATTAGAAGATTTAAGTTCCTTAAAACATTTAAATGTTGGATCATAATTGTTAAAATACTCCGTTGTTAATTTCTTTTATTAGAATAAAATAGAAGTATAAACTCAAAAATATAGCTTGTTATCAATTGATTATTAATTAGTTTGGTAAATCGATTATTAAACGAAAAAGGTTCTAGAAGTGAATGGTTTATAACAATTAAAGAAAATGTGTTAATAAGTTTTGTATTTCTTGATTATAATCCTACTTTTGCAACCCCTTAGTGAAAACCTATCAAAATCAATTATAAAGTGGATACGTTAAGTTACAAATCGATTTCGGCCAATG
>JANPGA010000337.1:0-4963 GCA_031423735.1 Bacteroidota bacterium
AAATCAGTGATTACAAAAAGTAATTCTGCATTCTGAATTCTGCATTCTGAATTAAAAAGATGGCAAATTTAAAAGAGGTTCGTTTACGAATAGTATCGGTTAATAGCACCCAGCAGATCACCAAAGCAATGAAAATGGTGAGTGCTTCGAAGCTTCGTCGTGCACAAAATGCTATTACACAATTACGTCCTTATGCAAATAAATTACGTGATATTTTAGAAAATCTATCGTCATCGATGGAAGGTTCTGATGGAAGTGTATATGCACAAGTTCGTCCTGTAAATAATATTTTAATTATTGCAATTACTTCTAATAGAGGACTGGCTGGAGCGTTTAATGCAAATATTATACGTACAGCAAACCGTTTATTAGCGGATGAATATAGCAAGCTAAATAAGACAGGAAATGTAAAAGTGCTTTGCATAGGAAAGAAGGCAAGTGACTCTTTTAGTAAACAGAAAGATTTATATGTTGGCCATCATAATGATATTTATAGCCATTTAAATTTTGATGCTGCATCAGTAATTGCAACAGAAGTAATGAATGATTTTAAAACTGGGAAGTTTGATAAAGTGGTTGTAATTTATAATCAATTTAAAAATGCAGCAGTTCAAATTGTACAAACAGAACAATTGTTACCATTGCAACCTCCTGCACTAAAAGCTGAAGCAAGTAAAATGTTACACGATTACACCTTCGAGCCAAGTAAAGAAGAAATTGTTTTGGATTTAATTCCTAAATCTATTAAAACTCAATTGTACAAAGCATTATTAGATTCTCATGCTTCCGAGCATGGTGCACGTATGACTGCAATGAGCAAGGCTACAGATAACGCTGGAGAATTAATTAAGGATCTTAAACTTTCTTACAATAAAGCGCGTCAAGCGTCTATTACCAACGAAATCCTTGAAATTGTTGCTGGTGCTGAAGCGTTGAACGGATAATTGAGTATTGAACATAATTTATATGAGGCAACCTTTGGGTTGCCTTCTTTGTTTAAGCGAAAATGAAGTATCTTTAAAGTTAATTATAGAAAACATGTAATATGAAAAAGCTTTTTACTTTTATTTATATATTATTATTTCCTCTATTACTTCACTCTTCACCAGTAGGGTTCACCATTGAAGGAATTAATTCCACCTGCAGTAATAATAATGGTTCTGCTTATATATATAATCGAACTGGTGTATCTCCATTCACATATTTATGGTCTACTGGCGAAATTACATCTGTTATTACTAATTTATCTGCTGGAACGTATTATGCAACCGTTACAGATAATGCAGGATCTACAGCAACAGATTCAATTGTTATTTTAGATGATCCATATTTGTCTAATGCTGAGCTATATTATGAAAGTATGCAAGGACTTACATTTCCTTGCCCTGGCGAATGTAATGGAGAGTTGTATTTGTTTAATTCACCAATTAATGGAATCAAAATAAATGGGACAGGTCCTTATAGTTTTAGCATTACAAATAATTGGCAATATCCAAGTCTTTTTATAACGGGTAACGGTGTTAATCCATCCATTCATAATGTTTGCGGGGATGAATCACTGGACGTAATTGTTACTGATAGTTATGGTTGTACAGGAAACGCTGTATCAATTTCACCCTATTCAAGTGATACCATTTCTTATCAGATATCTGTACTTGGTGCTTGTAATGGAATTAGTAATGGAAGAATTATTATTGATGAATCACTGTGTAATTTTCCAGCAGGTTATACAGTGGTATATTCGAATTCTATGGGAAATTTTCCATCAATTTACGGGGTGGCACAAATAATTGTTTTAGATAACTTATCGGCTGGTACTTATACAATTAATGTTCAATTTGCGGGCGCAGTGCAGCCTTGCGGTCAAAATTTTACAGCCATCATTCCTGATCTTGGTAATAATTGCGGAACAATTAGCGGAAATGTATATGCTGATACTTTTTCTAATTGTGAATTTGATTCGTTGGAACCTGTTTTAAAAGAAAGATTAATTCAATTTAATCCAGGCCCCTATTATTCAACAAGTGATAATTCAGGAAATTATTCCGCGCATTTGCCTTATGGAATATATACTGCATTAACAGTTTCAAATGCAAATTATCATTCTGTATGTGATAGTTCAGGGATAGTTTTAAATAGTTTAAATGATTCCATTACTAATGTGGATCTGGCGGATTCAATTGTTTATGGCTTTGACCCAGCTATAAATCTATACAGCTCTGCAGCTCGTCCTGGATTTTCATATAGATTATACATTAATGAGAAAAATTTAGGATTTGATACATGTACAAATTCTACTATAAGTTTAATGTTTCCTTCAAATATTATTTTCAACGCTTGTGATTTACCTTTTACTGCTATTTCTGCAACTCAAATCAATATTAATTTTGGAATGATAAACAGTTTTGAAAATAAATCTGCAGTAATCGATTTTACTTTGCCAGCAGCTATTACCGTTAATTCAGTTTTGCAATTTGATGCAATGCTCACATCAGTTTGTTTAGAAAGTAATACGCTTAATAATTCTTCGACATTAAATAGTGTTGTAACAGGAAGTATTGATCCAAATGACAAAACAGTATGGCCTATGAATGGCTTAGATAACTTTCTATTAATTGATATTGACTCGTTGCTAACCTACACCATTCGTTTTCAAAATACAGGAACTGATACAGCATTTAATATTATTGTAATTGACACATTGGATATGAACTTAAATGTTAAATCTATTCAGTTTGTTGGGTCTTCGCATTTATCACATTGGGAATTAACCGGACATAATATTTTGAAGGTTTATTTCGATAATATTTTATTGCCTGATAGTAGTACAAACGAAGCTGAAAGTCATGGGGCATTTTGCTATAAAATAAATTCAAAACAGGTAAGTGAGATTGGCAATATCCCTTACATATTAAACAATAAAGCAGATATTTATTTTGATTTTAATCCACCCGTAACTACAAATATAATTTTTAATACTTTGGATATTTCAGTAGGATTGAATGAACAATTAGTGGATAAAAAAATTAAATTATTTCCAAATCCTACAAAAGAGTTTGTTACCCTTCTTGCGACAAACCCTTTTCAGATTTCTGATATTCAGATAACTGATGTTCTTGGTAGAATACTATATAATGCTTCTTGTCATAACGAAAAGTTTCAGGTTAATGTTCACGACTTTCAACCAGGACTATATTTTATAAAGGTTAAATTTAATGGAATGAATACTTTTAATTCAGAGGTAAAACGATTGATTATTAAATGAACACCATAGAAGCAATACGCAAATGATAGGGAAAGATTTTCTAATGTTTTTAATAAGAACATTATTTAAGTATTACTGAGGCATTGAATGGATAAAAATATAAAGTGATATTTTAAAAGAGCCACCTCTAATGGGTGGCTCTTTTAGTTTATAAACTTTGCAATTACCGCCTTTGTAGTAGAAAATAATCGTTTTAACGTGTATTTGGAATTCAAGGCAGAATATTTATATATTTGATATACCTAATTCACCCCTCCAATGAAATCAATTAGACTCTTCATCTCGCTCTTATTATTTTTAGCTCTTTATAATGTGGCCTCTTCAACACCCATAACTATTGTATTACAAGGGAAAGATGAAGCTTGTGGAGGAGCAAATGGATCAATAGAAATTCAGAGCGTGTATGGAGGAAATGCTCCTTATGCTTATTTATGGACTCCTGGGTTTATTACTACAGGATACATTAATAATTTAACTGCTGGAACTTATACAATTCTTGTAACTGATATAAATGGAGATACTGCTTCTGCATCATATACAATTAATAATTACACCTTCTTAAACGCAGGTGCACTATCTTATATCTTTCCAGGATTACCAACAGGTGCAGCTCATCCGTGCAAAAATTTATGTAATGGAATTGGGTTTTTGGATTTAAATACCATTAATGGAACAGCGCCATATTCATTGAATGCTTATTGTGCAACAAATTCTGGAATTGTTACTGGATTTAATTCACAATATAATTCACTTACAGTAGAGAATATTTGTTCGAATGATAATTATACTGTTTTACTTACCGATGCAAATGGATGCTCTGGAAATCCAGCGCCAACATATAATTATCCAATTACAAGTTTTGCATTTAATTCAACTATTTATCCAGCATGTAATGGAGTTAATAATGGCTCAGTAAATTTTGATTTTTATGATTCACAATCATTTCCATATACTTTAACTTTTACAGGTCCTTCACCAACTGTTTTTAATAATTTTCAAGGGATTGTTAGTGTCGGAAATTTATTACCAGGTACTTATCAATTTACTGTTACAAATAGTGTTACGGCATCACTTTGCGATTCAACATTCTCATTGGTAATACCAAATGCAGGAACAAATTGTGGGACTGTAAGCGGTCAAGTTTATTTAGATACAATTCGGAATTGCAATTATGATTTAAATGAACCCATGTTATCAGGAAGAGTGATCGAATTTAATCCTGGGAACTATTATGCAACAACGGATAATACAGGAAATTACACAGCTCATTTACCTTACGGAACATATACTGCGAATACTGTTCCTGTTTCAAATTATTATTCTGTATGCGATAGTTCTGGTATTGTTGTAAGTGCTTTAAATAACACCATTACGAATGTAAATCTTGCCGATTCATCCAATATTGGTTTTGATGTTTCGGTAGGGTTATTTAATTCGATTATTCGACCAGGATTTGGTTTCAAGTTATATGTGTCAGAAAGAAATCTTGGGTATATTTCATGTGGAACCTCCAATGTTAGCATTGTTTTCCCAAGTAATTTAACATTTGTATCTTCAACATTGCCTTATACTCTTGTTGGGAATAATGAAATAATTTTAGATTTTGGAGCCATTAATTCATTTCAAACTAATACTGCTGAAATCGTATTTACAACCCCTCCTGATCCTACTTTGATAGGAACATTTTTTGGTTTTACA
>JANPGA010000338.1:0-10456 GCA_031423735.1 Bacteroidota bacterium
TTTCCTTTTAATGTGATACCGAAGTATCTTTAATCTTGTGTAGCCCGTACGGGAATCGAACCCGTGTTTCCTCCGTGAAAGGGAGATGTCCTAGACCCCTAGACGAACGGGCCCTTTTTTTCCTTGGTAAGGGACGGCAAAAGTAGTGTTATTTTTCCAATTGCCAAGCCTTATTGGAAATTTTATAATTTATCTTAAAATTCTCTGTTTGGATCAAATTGTTCAAGGTAATCCGCCACTCTTTTTAAGAAACTACCTCCTAATGAACCATCTACAACTCTATGATCATAGCTCAATGAAAGGAACATCATATGTCGAATGGCGATTGCATCACCTTGAGGAGTTTCAATAACAGCTGGTTTTTTACGAATTGCTCCTGTAGCCATAATTGCAACTTGAGGTTGATTAATAATAGGAGTGCCCATTACATTTCCAAATGTTCCTACATTGGTGATTGTAAACGTACCACCTTGAATTTCATCAGGTTGTAATTTGTTTGCTCGTGCTCTTCTAGCGAAATCATTTACAGATTTAGTTAACCCAACTAAGTTCATTCGATCCGCATTTTTAATTACTGGAACTATGAGATTACCAGTGGGCAATGCCGCAGCCATTCCAATATTAATATTTTTCTTAATTATGATTTTCGTGCCATCCAAACTAATGTTAACCATTGGAAAATCCTTGATAGCGCGCACTACAGCTTCAATAAATACAGGTGTATAGGTTATTTTTTCGCCTTCTCTTTTCTCAAATGAATTTTTAATTTTTTCTCTCCACAATACCAAATTCGTTACATCTGCCTCAACAAATGACGTTACGTGAGGAGAGGTATGCTTACTCATTACCATGTGATCAGCAATAAGTTTACGCATTCGATCCATTTCAACTATCTCAAAATCACCTGAAATTGAAGGCGAACTTGAGGATGGAACGTTTTGAATAACAGCAGTTTTTACTGGACTTGGAACTGTAACTTCAGCAATCGGTGTTACATTTTCAGATCGATTTTTTCCTGATTCAATAAAAGAAAGGATATCTTTTTTAGTTACTCGGCCTTCAGCCCCGGTTCCAGGAATAGTATCTAAAACAGATTGAGCAACCCCTTCGGCCGCCGCAATAGTTCTTACTAAAGGTGAATAAAATCTTCCTTCAGTTGAAATGATTACTGGTTGAATCGATGGTTTTTCTACCGCAATTACTGTTGATTCAGCTTTCGAATTATTATTTGGTATAGCCGCAACTGGACTTGGAGTAGCTGGTTGTGAGTTGTTTGCATCATTAGGAGATCCAATAATTGCAATAGCCATCCCAACTTGAACAACGTCACCTTCATTAAAAAGTAGCTTAATTAAAATTCCAGCAGCAGTCGAAGGCACTTCAGAGTCAACTTTATCTGTTGCTATCTCAAGCACGGATTCATCTGCTTCTATATTCTCTCCTTCGTTTTTTAACCAACGAATAATTGTTGCTTCATGAACACTTTCGCCCATTTTAGGCATCTTCAATTCTACTTGCGCCATAGTTTGATCAGATCAATAATAAATGTATAATTCTGGTTTGCGAAGGTAGAAAAAATGGCTTTGTGAAAGTTTAAAAGTAACAATCCGATATCAATTTATAATTATTTTGTTGTTTTTAAAATAGGATTTAAGGCCAATCGTTCCTAATCTTGCATGAGAACTGCAATAACCACCGCCCCACTGCCAATGTCAACACAGGATGAAACAATCCTTAACGCAGTTTCAACTTATAGAAAAAGATTGTTTGATTTCATTCGATCACGTGTTCGAGAAACTGCTGATGCTGAAGATATTTTACAAGATGTATTTTATGAATTAACTGCAAGTTACAGAGTTTTACAGCCCGTTGAACAAATGGCTGCATGGTTATTCCGTGTAGCTAGAAATAAGATTACAGATCGTTACCGCAAACATAAACCTGTTTTATATGATGACTTACATTCAGGTCATTCAGAGGATGGTGAAGAACGGTCATTTTTAGAAGAAATTCTTGGAGCTGAAAACGATCCAGGATTTAGTTCTATCGACAATGAACTTATTCGCGAAACATTACTCGAAGCCCTTGAAGAATTACCCAAAGAACAAAGGGAAGTATTTATTCGACATGAAATTAACCAAGAGAGTTTTAAAGAAATTAGCGAAGAGCTTAATGTTTCAATAAATACCTTGTTATCAAGAAAGCATTATGCAATAAAATTCTTAAGAAAAAGACTTGCAAATTTATATAGTGAAATGTTTAATGATAATCAAACAATATTAACCCAAAATAAAATTTCAAATGAGCTATAAGTGGATAGGAAAATGTGTTTTAGGATTCATTTTAATGATGGCATTATTAGGATTTATTTTAATGGTCTTATGGAATGAATTTATTCCTGGAATTTTTAATCTTCCTATAATAAATATTTGGCAATCATTTGGACTCCTGCTTATTTCAAAAATTCTTTTTAAGGGAGGAAATGGCTGGATGATGGGTGGAAGGTTTAAGCAACATTGGAAAAATAAAGTTGAAAATATGAATCCAGAAGAACGTGAAAAATTTCGAGCTCATTGGGAACAACGATGTAGTAAATGGGGGCAAAAATGCTCAGAAGATTAAAAAAAAATGAGGAAGTATAACTTCCTCATTTTTTTTATTTTTCATTTTGATCTATTGCCTTTCCGTCCTTTCCTTGTCGTTTTTCTTTCATCTCAGATCTTTTTTGTTCTTGCATTTCTTTATGCTGTTTTTGTTGCTCAGGTGTTAAAATAGATTTAAATGAAGCATCAAGTGTTTCACGATTCTTTTTCATATCGATTTTCGAATCAGTTCTTGCTTGTTCAAATTGCAACATTGCTGATTTTACTTTGGTTACTTGATCATCTGAAAGTTGTAATTTGTCCTTTAAAAGTTGAGTGCGTTTTTCCGCTCGCTGCTCTGGGGAAAACTTTCTAATTTGTTGCTGAGGAACTTCTTGTGTTTTAGATTCTTGAGCATTTATAGTTCCTAATGTTACAAGGCTAATTCCAAAACTTAGAATAGTTAATTTAATGTTGTTTTTCATATTATTTTCGATTTACAATGTTTGAGTGCAAGGTTGTGTAATGGTTTAATGTCTAAAATCATTTTAATTGAAAAATTAGTGAAATCGCTGAACATGAATTTTATTTCCCCGTATCATTTCTTTTAAACTTGTTTTTACAATTTCTCCCATATTTCTACACTTAAGAAAAGTATCGGTTTTATAATAAATAGCTAACTCTGCTTTCAATTGAGCAACTTTTTCGGATGTTGAAATATCTTCTTTACTCATGGTGTCTAATAATTCTTTTAACATATATTTTGCTGCATTTATTCTCTTCACAATTAATGTTCTTTCTTCTACTTGATATTGATGCATGGTTTCAGGGGTAATATGTTTAATGCATAAATCTACAAAAGCCTTGTTCTCTTTAAAAAATTGAGGAAGATATAAACTTCGCCTACCTTCAAAACTTTGTTGATCAAAATCAATTGCACGAATTCTATAATGTACATCTTCAAAATCTGGTGTAATATCAACAACATAGTTATAGGATCTCATGTCACCTAGTAATCTTACAAAACAACGTTCATTAAATTTTACAAATTCTTTTGCTAATCTAATTTCGCTCAAACCTTTTTCAAGTAAATGATTATGGATAAACATATCACCAGGAATTCCCGCAATATGTTCTTCTATTAATGAATTCCCATTTACAAAATAACTTATTCGATTGGGAGATAAAATATGCTCTAATTCTAAACCGTAAATTCGAGATGCATCAGCTTGCTTTAAGTAAAAATAATCGAAATTATCGTTGTAATTGTTTACGATTCGTACTCGAAATGGCTTTGAATTTCCGAAAGTGCAATAATCAACTCTTTCAACTGATAGATGTTCCATTACTGAGATATCACCACCAGTTTTTAATTGGGCATAAATACCAGTTAATGATGAATTTAATTGTTGTATTTCAGAAGGCGAATAGTAAACTGTTTCCCATAAAGTATCCTTTCCCTTGCGATCAAAAAGAGGAAAAGAGTTTTGAAATCGCATCAAATCTTTATATTGAATTTCAGCATTTACTTCTCTTCCATAATGTTTAAGATATTTCCTCAAAGCATGGCTAATAGGATAAATAGGCTTCTTTTTAGAAATTTCTTGTTCTGACATATTCTTATGATCTAATATCAAACTACTTTATTTTTTCTGATTACTAACAATCCATCTCTAATTGGCATTAAAACTTTCGAAACTCGTTCATCTTGTTTTACTTTTTTATTGAACTCATGAATATGCTTTGTATCATCATCAAAATTTTCCTCATCTTCAATTACATGGCCACTCCAAAGTACATTGTCCGCAATGATATAACCACCAGTATTTACTTTGTCAAAAACTAAGTCATAATAGTTATTATAGTTTTGTTTATCTGCATCAATAAATACTAAATCAAATTTCAAATTTAATTGAGGTATTATTTTAATAGCATCGCCGCAAATTGCTTCTATCTGTCCTTTATAAGTTGATCGATCGATATATTGTTTTACCATGTCTGCTAATTCATCATTAATATCAATGGTGATTAGTTTTCCATCCTTTGTTAAACCTTCTGCAAGGCATAGTGCCGAATAGCCAGTATAAGTACCAATTTCTAATATTGAATTTGGCTGTATCATATTACTAAACATCGCAAGGCATCTACCTTGTAAGTGTCCTGATAACATGCGTGAATACAATACTTTTGAATATGTTTCGCGATTCAATTCTTTTAATAATGCCGATTCATTGTCTGAATGTTCTTCAGCGTAAGTTAATAATTTATGATCAATGAAATCCATTTTTTTATTTTGATAGTATATAATTTATTTTTACAATCCTAATCGGTTTAATCCTGATTTTGCTTTTTGATCAATACTGTTTTGATAATCGTGTTCTCTAAGCGAAAGGGCTTTTTGATAATATTCAATGGCTTTATTTTTGTCCTCTTGGTCTTCATAAATTTTACCGATTAACAATGCCGAATTTGCAGCAAAATAATAAGGGAGACTGGACCCATTTTTTAATGTTTGCTCATAGAGTTGTAATGCTTTTTCTTTTTTATTTTGTTTATCATAGATTCTTCCCAATCTATAAGTAAACTCTAATTGATCTTTATTTGTCGGAAAATACGAAATAGTTTTGTTGATTAATTCTTTCAATGATCGATCATAATAACCTCCATCAAATAAAAGCCGACTACGCAATAGGATTACGTTTGGAATTACATTGCTTCTTGAATCAATTACAGCTTGTTTATCTTCGTCTGTAAAAGCATCAATATTTCGTTGTTCATTGCATTTATTCATATTTTGAAGATAACCCAATGTATCCCCTTGTAATAGTTTAATCCATGCAATTCTTTGCCAAACTGATTTCGAATAACTATTTCCTTTAAAATTCTTTTGAAATTTTTGAAAACAATTTATGGAGGTGTAATTCAAATTGTTTAATAGTGACGAACCTTCCATGTAATCCAAATAAGGAAGTGAAGAAGCCTCTAAATTTGTGTTCCTTGAAGAAAGTATATTTATAATACTATCATTTTCTCCATTTGAACTAAAAAAAACTGACTTAGTAAACTGCAAAAGTGGTTTGTCATTTATGTCTTTTATATCATTCAAGCGTATTCGTATCTTTTCATCATTACGATTTTTTGATAAATTCATTTCCAAAAATGTTATCATTAATATTGTTTCATCTCTCAAATAGTGTAGTTCGGGCTCACTATACGTTGAATTTAACAAATTATTTAATTCACCAATTCCTTGTTTTATGGTGCCATTCATCCCAAGCAAATTTGCAGTCCATGAATAATTTTTTGGAATAGCTCCAACTAATGAATGTATTAGGCCTATTCCTTTCAAATTTGGTGCGAATTCCGGATAAAGCTGAATGTTTTTCTCTAATATTTTATACGCTTTTCTAATATCATATGCACAACCTATGTACTCTTCAAATTTAACTCTTGCCAATGCAATCTGTAAATACATTTCAGCAATACATTGTAGTTTGTAGGGTGATTTAATATTGTCTTTCTCAAATTGGTTTATTCGAATTTCATTCTTTCTTTTTAATGATTTTAAATCTGCTATATCTTCATAAATAAATGATTTAAGGAAATCATTTTGACTTTCAATATAAATTGGAATTAAATTATTGGGATTTCTTTTTTTTTCTTCTTCTAATATTTGGCTGCTTCTCTTAAAATTTAACCTTAATGCATAATCATATGCTGAAAGGCATTTTGTAGTCCATATATATTCTGCTTCTAAAGGTAAGCTAAAAAACATAGTAAGGCAGATAAGAAGTAGGCGCATAAATGAGACGTTAATCAAAGAAACAAAAAATCGATGCATTTGACGAATTGTTAGTCTTTAAATTTAATTACTAGCTGAGTGTTACCTATTTGCATATGTTTACATTTTATAATTTTCAATTTTGAAATGATTATTAAACTATACTTTTTACATTCGCATAAATAACCTAATTATGTTAAACCTTGTATTTGCCGATGATCAGTATCGAGATCAATTATTGCCATTTACTTTTACTCGCCCAGTAGCTGATATTAGAGTCGGAATTTTAACCATTCGTCAAAAATGGGAGTCAATATTAAAAATTTCTGATGGTATTTCTGGTTCTTTAACTAAGTTTTATCTTTCTGGTCGTTATAACCTATCTCCAGGGAAGGAATGTGTTGTAATTAATGGGTCATTATTGCCTGATGAAACTATTCTTCGCTCAGTAAAAGGATTGAAATTGGGGCAACAATTAATTTACAAAGATCGAATTCTTGCGGCTGTAGTTGATAGGGCTATTTTAGAAGGTAAAGAATTCGTAACTCCTTTAGAGGATTTAGAAACGATAGAATATACAGGACTACCACTTTTGGTAGAAAATATTTGGAGTATTTTTTCATTGAATGAAGCTGCAATCAAATCCGATTTTCAAATATTAACTTCTGGAAGAAAATCTGAAATTATATCTAGTTCCAATCAAACTAGAAATCCTGACCAAATTTTTATTGAGCCGGGTGCAAAAATTGAATGTTCAATTTTAAATGCATCCACTGGCCCAATTTATATTGGTAAAAATGCTGAAATTATGGAAGGTTGTATGGTGCGCGGGCCATTTGCTTTATGTGATAATGCAACACTTAAAATGGGAGCAAAAATTTATGGCGCGACTACAATTGGTCCAGGTTCAAAAGTTGGAGGTGAGGTAAGCAATTCCGTGATTTTCGGTAATTCAAATAAAGGCCATGATGGTTTTCTTGGGAATTCGGTAATTGGTGAATGGTGTAACCTAGGTGCCGACACGAATAATTCAAATCTTAAAAATAATTATTCAGAAGTAAAGATTTGGAATTATGGTGCTAATGATTATGTAAATACATCACTTCAATTTTGCGGCTTATTTATGGGTGATCATAGTAAATGTGGAATTAATACCATGTTCAATACTGGAACTGTTATAGGGGTTTGTGCGAATGTTTTCGGAGCTGGTTTCCCTTCTAAATTTATCCCTTCATTTTCTTGGGGAGGAGCAGATGACACTGAAGTTTTTTTAATTGATAAGGCACTTCAACTTGCAGAAAGAGTTATGGCTAGAAGAAATATTCCATTTACCTTATCCGATAAGAATATCTTATCACATTTATTTATGATGCAATTAAAGCCAAATATTAATGACTGATTTTTAGAGTTTTATTAACGATTGCCTATTTATTAGAACTTGTCTATAAGGTTTGTACTAATTTTATACTCCTTTGGCATATTCATTGACCTTGGCGGCGATTCATAAAAATTATGATTTTTGCCTGCCATAATGACACATAAAACTATGATTTCAGATCAAAATAATAATCTCCCGTTTAATGCAGTAGCGATTTCTGATGATGAGCCGGAATTAATTCCGCTTCTCACCAATGAAGACGAAGAACAAATGAACAACGAGCAGTTGCCAGACATTGTGTCGGTACTGCCATTACGTAATACTGTATTGTTTCCAGGTGTTGTAATTCCTATAACTGTAGGAAGGGATAAGTCAATAAAATTGATAAAGGATGCCTATGCCTCTGATAGAATCATTGGAGTGGTATCTCAAAAGGATGTAAGCATTGAAGATCCAAAACTTTCTGATTTAAATAATATAGGAACTGTTGCTCAAATTCTTCGTATGCTTCGTATGCCTGACGGAAATACCACCGTTATTATTCAAGGAAAGCGAAGGTTTAAAATTAAAAATATTGTTCAGGATGATCCCTACTTAAAAGCGCAAATTGAACCCTTTGTTGATCATACCAAAGTTGAAACTGATCAAGAATTTAGTGCCATAATCGATTCGCTCAAGGATATCTCGATGCAAATTATTCAAAGCTCTCCAAATATTCCGTCGGAAGCTAGTTTTGCTATTCGTAATATTGAAAGCCCTTCCTTTTTAATAAATTTTATTTCTTCTAACATGAATGCTGATGTGGAGAAGAAGCAAATGCTTTTGGAGATGGATGATTTGAAAGAAAGAGCTACTAAAGTACTTGAACATCTCACAAAAGAGTTGCAAATGCTTGAGTTGAAAAATCAAATCCAAAGTAAAGTAAAAACAGATATCGATAAGCAACAACGCGAGTATTTTTTAAATCAACAATTAAAAACAATTCAAGAAGAATTAGGAGGAAATACTCCTGATAAAGAGTTGACTGAAATGCGTGAACGTGCCAAAAGTAAAAAGTGGACACAAGCTGTAGCAGATGTTTTTAATAAAGAGATGGAAAGGTTAGGAAGGATCAACCCTGCTGCAGCTGAATATTCTGTTACTATGAATTATTTAGAGTTACTTTTAGAATTACCATGGGAAGAATTAACCGAAGATATTTATGATCTTAAAAGAGCAGAAAGAATACTTAATCGTGATCATTTTGGTTTAGAGAAAGTAAAAAATCGTATCCTGGAATATCTTGCAGTTATAAAACTGAAGAAAGATATGAAGTCTCCAATCATGTGTTTAGTTGGCCCTCCCGGAGTAGGGAAAACTTCATTAGGTAAATCTATCGCGGAAGCATTAGGTCGTAAGTATGTTCGAATGTCGCTTGGTGGTTTACGTGATGAAGCAGAAATTCGTGGACATAGAAAAACATATATCGGAGCAATGCCAGGTAGAATTGTTCAAAATATAAAGAAAGCAAAATCATCAAATCCGGTTTTTATTTTAGATGAGATTGATAAAATTACAAATGATTTTCATGGTGATCCCTCCTCTGCATTATTAGAAGTTTTAGATCCAGAACAAAATACTGCCTTCTATGATAATTATGTAGAGATTGAATATGATTTAAGTAAAGTTTTATTTATCGCTACGGCAAATTCGTTGAGTTCTATTCAACCAGCACTTCGTGATAGATTAGAGATAATCGAAATTAGTGGCTATACTTTAGAGGAGAAAATTCATATTGCTCAAAAGCATTTAGTAACAAAACAACTCGAAGCTCATGGATTAACTTCTGCAACAACTACTTTTTCACCAAATATGTTGAAAGTAATTATTGAACAATATACTTGGGAATCAGGTGTGAGAACGCTGGAAAAATCTATCGCATCAGTCGTTCGTTCTGTAGCGAAATTAGTTGCAATGGATGAGCCTTATCCTAAAAAAATTACTGAAGAGGTAATCCGTAAAGCGTTGGGCGCTCCTCGATTTATTCAAGATAGATTATTGAATAATGAAATTGCAGGTGTTGTTACAGGTCTTGCGTGGAATGCAAATGGTGGAAGTATCTTATTCATCGAATCAAGTTTAAGTAAAGGTTCTGGTAAGTTAACTCTTACAGGAAATCTTGGAGATGTGATGAAGGAATCTGCTGTAATTGCTTTAGCATTTTTAAAAGCACATGCCGATGAATTAAATATCGATTCTCGTTTGTTTGATCAATGGAATATTCATATTCACGTTCCCGAAGGAGCAATTCCCAAGGACGGTCCGTCAGCAGGAATAACTATGTTAACTTCACTTGCATCAGTATTTACACAAAGGCGTATTAAGAATAAACTCGCTATGACAGGTGAAATAACCCTTCGCGGTAAGGTGTTACCCGTTGGTGGATTAAAGGAAAAGATTCTTGCAGCCAAAAGAACTGGTATTAAGGATATTATTTTATCTGTAGATAATGAAAAGGATATTCTTGATATTAAGAAGGAGTATCTTACTGATCTTACTTTCCATTATGTAGAAGATATGCTTGACGTACTAAAAGTTGCATTAACAAATCAAAAGGCAAAAAATGCAATTGATTTTAAAATCAAAGATTCAATTAAAACACAAGAAGT
The DNA here is from genome assembly GCA_031423735.1 of Bacteroidota bacterium. GTDB lineage: Bacteria > Bacteroidota > Bacteroidia > AKYH767-A > OLB10 > JANXSD01. The sequence continues at coordinate 10,390 of JANPGA010000338.1, forward strand.
TGAAATTGCTCAGGTTGCAAAAGCAAAGACTCCAGAATTAAAAAAGAAGAAAAAGGTGGTTCGAAAA
>JANPGA010000339.1:0-1821 GCA_031423735.1 Bacteroidota bacterium
CACTAAATCAGCAACATCTTGATTCAAAATACTTCTTGCGGTATCCAATCCGATTTTTGCAAATTCGTCTATTACCCAACCATCGATTTCGTCTGAGAACTCTGTTAATTCAACATCATCTTCTTCTGCTGCAATTCCTTCACGGATTACATCTAATTCATACCCTGTCAACAATCCGGCCAATTTGATGTTGTGTCCGCCACGACCAATTGCTTTAGATACCTCTTCTAATTTAAGGAAAACCTCAGCTCTCTTTTTCTCTTCGTCGATTTTAACTGAAGATACTTTTGCAGGGCTTAATGCTCTTGTTATGTATAATTGTAAATTAGTTGTGTAATTAATTACGTCGATATTTTCGTTCCCAAGTTCACGAACAATTCCATGAATTCTTGAACCTTTCATACCAACACAAGCTCCAACAGGATCAATTCTATCATCATAAGAATCAACAGCTACTTTTGCTTTTTCGCCCGGAATCCTTACTACGTTCTTAATCATGATTAAACCATCAAAAACTTCCGGAATTTCCTGTTCGAATAATTTCTCCAAAAATTTATCCGCCGTTCTCGACATGATAATTTGAGGTTTGTTCCCTTTTAATTCAACGCTTTCGATTATTCCACGAACGTTATCACCTTTACGGAAAAAGTCAGACGGAATCTGTTTTTCTTTTGGTAACACGATTTCGTTTCCTTCATCGTCAATTAAAATTACAACTCTTGGACGAACGTGGTGCACTTCCGCAGTGTAAATTTCACCAATTAAATCCTTGAATTGCTTGTAAAGGTTTGTATTATCGTGTTCGTGTATTTTTGAAATCAGGTTTTGACGCAGAGCCAAAATTGCTCTTCTTCCTAAATCTATCAATTTTACTTCCTCGGAAACTTCTTCTCCAATTTCAAAATCGGCTTCGATTTTTCTTGCTTCTGTCAATGTAATTTCTTCATTTTCCAAATCCAGATCATCATCAGCAACAACTATTCTTCTTCTCCAAATCTCCATATCACCTTTATCAGGATTGATAATGATGTCAAAGTTATCATCAGAACCGTATTTCTTTTTCAATGCGTTTCTAAATACATCTTCCAAAATCGCCATAAGCGTTACTCGATCAATAAGTTTATCGTCTTTAAACTCTGAAAACGAATCGATTAATGCAATATTCTCCATGCCTAATTTTAATTAAATATTATTGAAACAATTGCTTCTTTTATATCTGAATAAGGAATATCGCGTTTATGCTCTACAGTTTCTTTTCCTTTTCCTATTTTCTTTGGTTCTCTTGCAGTCCATGAAAGCATAATACCCTCATCGTTAGCCGCTTCTAATTTTGCTTCAATAGTTTCTGTAGCCGTTTTTACTTTTAAAGTCCGTCCAACATTCTTTTGATATTGTCTAACAAGTTTTAGCGGAGTAGAAACTCCAGCCGAAGCTACTTCTAACGAATAATCCTGTTCTTCTCGGTCTAAATTATTATCAACAGCACGACTGATATCGATACAATCCTGCAAATTTACACCATTATCACCATCCAATGTCACTATCACTTTAAAAGCTTCCGTGATTGTCAAATCCACCAGAAACAAAGAAGGTTTTTCCTTTAATGCTTCCTCTAATAAACCTGAAATCTTATCTTTAAATGTCATATTTGTATAAAAAGAGGGAAGCAATGCTTCCCTCATTATTTAGTTTTAATAGTAAATAACGGTGCAAATATAGTTATTTTTTTATAAACCAAAAATTGTTATCATATCAAAAAAAAATAATATCTTTATTGTGTTATTATTTACAATCCAAAACTTACTTTTTATTATTATGAAA
>JANPGA010000340.1:0-2505 GCA_031423735.1 Bacteroidota bacterium
GAGTTGCAGTAACTCGTTTCATGAAACGTGAAGGCCAAATCTGGATTCGTATATTTCCTGACAAACCAATTACTCGTAAGCCATTAGAGGTTCGTATGGGAAAAGGAAAAGGAGCACCTGAATTTTGGGTAGCAACTGTAAAGCCAGGTACTGTTATATTTGAAGCAGACGGAGTTCCAATGGAAGTAGCTAAAGAAGCTCTTCGATTAGCATCACAAAAATTACCAGTGACGACAAAGTTCGTTGTTCGTCCTGATTACGAAGCATAATTAACCAAGTAGAGACAACATCGCCATGAAACAGTCCATTGTAAAGGATTTGACAACAGACGAAGTCCGAGATAAAATCAAGGAAGAGCGTATTAGTTATAATAAATTGAAAATGGCTCACGCCGTGTCACCGATAGAAAACCCTATGAAGATTCGTGAATCTCGTAGACTTATTGCACGCCTTGAGACAGAAATCTTAAAACGTATGACAGTTAATCAATCAACTGCCGAATAATGATCATGGAAGAAAGAGCGTTACGTAAAGAAAGGGTAGGTTTAGTAACCAGTACTAAGATGGATAAAAGCATCACAGTATCTGTTGAACGCCGCGAAAAACACCCGAAGTATGGTAAGTTCATCAAGAAGACCAAAAAGTTTATGGCTCATGATGAGAAAAATGAATGCGGTGTAGGTGATACCGTGCGAATTATGGAAACTCGTCCGTTGAGTAAGCTTAAACGCTGGCGGATGGTTCAAATCGTAGAAAAAGCGAAATAACCTGTATCTGAATGGAAAGTCATTATGACTTAATATTCAAAAACAATAAGCATACATAGAATATGATACAGCAAGAGTCCAGGCTAATAGTGGCCGATAATAGTGGTGCCAAAGAGGTGCTCTGTATACGCGTACTGGGCGGTACTGCGAAGCGATATGCTTCACTAGGCGACAAAATTGTCGTTACCGTTAAGCACGCATTACCTTCAGGTAACGTAAAGAAAGGAACAGTATCCAAAGCTGTTGTTGTTCGTGTGAGTAAAGAAGTTCGTCGTAATGATGGCTCTTACATACGATTCGATGATAATGCAGTGGTACTCCTAAATAATCAGGATGAAATGCGCGGTACACGTATATTCGGACCCGTAGCACGCGAATTACGCGAAAAACAATTTATGAAAATAGTATCCTTGGCCCCGGAGGTGCTCTAGAAATGGAACGTAAATACAACAAACAACCCAAACTTAACATTCGCAAAGGTGACCTTGTAAAGGTGCTTAGCGGTGACTCTAAAGGTCAAGAAGGGAAAGTGCTGGAAATTATTTCAGAATCCCGTCGTGCAATCGTAGAGAAGGTTAACATGGTGTCTAAACACACCAAGCCAAATGCTCAAAATACTCAAGGTGGTATTGTAAAGCAAGAATCAACTATCGATATTTCAAACCTTATGCTTGTAGATCCTAAATCAGGAAAGGCAACTAAGGTTGGTCGTAAAGAAGTCGACGGAAAATTAGTTCGTTATTCTAAAAAATCAGGGGAGGTAATCAAGTAATGGATATCGGACCACGTTTAAAAGAAAAATACCGCAGTGAAATCGTAAAGAACCTGCAGGATAAATTTGCCTACAAAAGTAGTATGCAAGTTCCTCGTCTTACAAAAATTTGTTTGAATCAAGGACTAGGCGACGCTGTAGCAGATAAAAAAATGATCGAATCAGGCATTACAGAAATGTCAACGATTACAGGTCAAAAGGCAGTATCTACAAAGTCAAAGAAAGATATTTCAAACTTTAAGTTACGTGCAGGTGTTCCAATCGGAGTTAGAGTAACTCTTAGAGGAGATCGTATGTACGAATTCCTTGATCGTTTGATCGCAGTATCTTTACCTCGTATCCGTGATTTCCGCGGAGTAAACGACAAAGGTTTTGATGGTCGTGGAAACTATACTTTAGGAATTACTGAACAAATTATATTTCCTGAAATAGATATCGATAAAGTAAGCAAAATCCAAGGTATGGATATCACTTTCGTGACAACTGCTACTAAAGATAATGAAGCTATGGAATTACTAAAAGAATTCGGAATTCCATTTAAGAATCAGAATAAATAATCCCTTCGAGAGATGTCAAAAGAATCTATAAAAGCTCGTGAGCGCAAAAGAATAAGTGTTGTTGAGAAGTATGCCGAAAAACGCAAAGAACTCAAAGACGCAAAAGATTACGCAGCATTACAGCTATTGCCACGTAACGCTAGTCCATCACGTGTTCGTAATCGTTGTAAACTAACTGGTCGCCCTCGCGGGTACATGCGCCAGTTTGGAATTTCAAGGGTTATGTTCCGTAAACTGGCTCTTGAAGGCAAAATTGCAGGTGTTACCAAAGCAAGTTGGTAATCCGAAGGAAAATAAATACCATTTACAATCTAGATTGAACTACATCACTAATGTATACAGATCCTATCGCTGATTATCTTACTCGGATCCGCAACGCGGCCAAAGCTAATCACCGCATCGTGGAGGT
>JANPGA010000341.1:0-13201 GCA_031423735.1 Bacteroidota bacterium
AACATTAAATGTTCAAATAAATGTGCAAAGCCAGTTTTACTTTCATCCTCATCACGAGCTCCTACTTTATACAATATATTCATAGCCACCAAAGGGCTTGAATTGTCCTCATGTACAATTACTGTTAATCCATTGGCAAGCGTAAATCGATCAAATTTTATCATAATAATTTATTCAATATTTTTTCTAATACTTCAAGTAAGAATACACTTTTTTATAATGCTAAGTTTGCAAGTTTTTGTTTTTCACTAACAAATTCATTCCATATTTCTTTTACTATATCTCCTGCTGGAATTATCTTATTTATTGATGCTGAAACTTGTCCAATTTCTAATTCTCCATCATCTAAATCTCCTTCAAACATTCCTTTTTTTGCTCGAGCTCGTCCTAGTATATTTTTCAATTCATCAGTCGATGCACCTCTTAATTCAGCAGATGCTAATTCATTATAAAATTTATTTTTTATAAGTCGTACTGGAGTGAGTTGTTTTAATGTTAGAGAGGTCTCGCCTTCCTTACTATTTACGACTGTTTGTTTAAAAAGTTCATGTGCTGATGATTCATTGGAAGCAACAAAACGGGACCCTATCTGAACTCCTTCAGCTCCTAAAGCGAAACAAGCTAACATGGTTTTCCCACTGCCAATACCTCCTGCAGCAATTAAAGGTAAATCAACAGCATCACGAATTATGGGAATTAAACATAAAGTGGTAGTTTCTTCTCTTCCATTATGGCCACCTGCTTCAAATCCTTCTGCAACTATAGCATCCACACCCGCATCGGAGGATTTTTTTGCAAATTTTGAATTGGCAATTACATGAACTACTGTTATTCCTTTTTCTTTTAAAGTACTGGTCCATGTGGTAGGATTTCCTGCTGAGGTAAAAACAATTTTTACACCTTCATCAATTATGATTTGCATATGTTCTTCAATATTGGGATAAAGTAGAGGAACATTTACTCCGAACGATTTTGTAGTGGCCGCTTTGCATTTTCGAATATGATCACGCAACACGTCAGGATACATAGATCCTGCACCTAATAAACCAAGTCCTCCAGCACTACTTACTGCAGACGCTAACTTCCAACCACTACACCATATCATTCCAGCTTGAATAATTGGATATTCAATCTGAAATAGTTCGGTTATTCTATTCTTCATTTTATTAAATACGTTTTTTGTTAAAAATTATTTTCCTTTATTAATCCCCAAACAGCTAATCTAGCTTTTACACGAGCTAAATATTCTCTTGATTTAACCCAATAGGGTGTACCACCAGGATAACCATATGCTTGGAAACCAATGGCATTCATGCCAAATGCTTTTGCCATCCAAATCGCTCTTTCTAAATGATCTTGTTGACTAACAATAATTGGAGAATAACCAAATTGTTTTTTAAATCTTTTAACGGAGTCAAAAGTAGTATTACTTTGGTTATCAATTAAACAAGAGTTAATTGGAACGCCTCTTAATTCAAGTGATCTGAGCATATCTTCGGGTTCATTGTATAAAACACCATCACTTTTTCCACTTAAAACAAGTTTCAAGTGGGGATGTTTTTTCCAAATGTCAGCAACGGCGTCCATTCTGCCAATAAATGCATAATTGGGGCGAGAGTAAGCATAGTTTCTTCCGGCACCTAATACTAAAACATGCCCATAATCTGGAAGCTTATTAAGGTCGGTTATAATTCGTGTCTGAGCGTATAACCTGATATCCATATTGTTGAGTATAATACAACCAAAGCCGATCCAAATACTAAGCAATAAAATGAAAACTATTCGCATCAAATGCGAAAGTATATAATGAACTCATTTAAATCTGTAAATCGCAAAAATTGCTCATAATTTAATTTTTAGTATTCATTAACGAATGTTTTACGATTGATTACGCTTAAAAAACTATTTTTACATCCTCAAAGGTTTTAAAAAAAACCTTGAACCTTATTTGTTAAAATGAAAATAATTATTCCAGTTGCAGGCATAGGTAGTAAACTTCGTCCGCATACTCATACTCAACCAAAAGCTTTAGTTCCTGTTGCAGGTAAGCCCATACTTTCACATATTGTAGATTATTTGATTACAGGAGGTTTCGATGATTTTATTTTTATTATCGGATATTTAGGGGATAAGATTGAAAGTTATGTAAAAACTAAATATCCAAATCTTAAATCAACATTTATTATTCAAGAACCTCGAGAAGGTACTGGTCATGCGGTTTGGCTTGCTCGTGAAAAAGTAGATGCTAATGATGAGCTTTTGATTTTACTAGGAGACACGATTATTGATTTTGATTTAAGTCAATTGATGGCAATGCCTAATTCAGCCTTAGGAGTAAAAAAGGTGGAAGACCCTCGACAGTTTGGAGTAGTTGAAATTGATGCGGAAGGATTTATTGTTAAAGTGGAAGAGAAGCCGAATATTCCTAAATCTAATTTAGCTTTAGTTGGTATTTATCATTTTCGAAATGCTGGAAAAATAATGGATGCTTTGGATCATATTGTAAGAAATGATATCCGACATAAAGAAGAATTTCATCTTACACATGGTATTCAACGAATGATTTCTGCTGGTGAAAAGATTAGTACTTTTCAAGTTGGAAATTGGTTTGATTGTGGGAGCAAAACAAATTTACTTGAAACAAATGCTGTTTTGTTAAAACGAAGTAGTGATATTGATAAAAAGCAATATAATTTTACAAATACTATTGTAATTCATCCAGTAAGTATTGCCGATAATTGTAATATTTCTGATTCAATAATTGGTCCTAACGTTTCAATAGGAGAGAACACCATTGTAAAACATAGTATTATACGTGATTCAATTATTGGATCTTATGCTCAGTTAGAAACCGCAATCTTGCATCAAAGTATTGTTGGAAGTGATGCCTACTTGAAAGGATTAAGTCAAAGTTTAAATATTGGTGACAGTACTGAAATAGATTTCAGCTAAAATAAAATTCATTTACAAAAAAAATATCAATGATCTCTAAAGATACAGTTGTATTCAAATTAATTAATCAGGAATTAAAGCGCCAACGTCACGGAATTGAATTAATTGCTTCTGAAAATTTTGTTAGTAAGCAAGTAATGCAAGCAATGGGATCTTGCCTTACCAATAAATACGCGGAAGGTCTTCCAGGAAAAAGATATTATGGTGGTTGTGAGATTGTAGATCAAATTGAACAAATTGCAATCGATCGCGCTAAACTTTTGTTCGGTGCTGTTTGGGCAAATGTTCAGCCTCATTCAGGTGCACAAGCAAATGCTGCTGTTATGTTAGCGCTGCTTAAACCAGGTGATAAAATTATGGGATTTGATCTTTCTCATGGTGGTCATTTAACACATGGATCGCCAGTAAATTTTAGTGGTAAATATTTCCAAACTTGTTTTTATGGAGTGGAAAAGGAAACTGGTCTTATTAATTATGATAAGGTTGAAGCCATTGCTAAAAAAGAAAAGCCTAAGTTGCTAATTTGTGGGGCTTCGGCTTATTCTCGTGACTGGGATTTTAAAAGATTAAGAGCTATAGCAGATAAGGTTGGCGCATTCCTTCTTGGTGACATTGCTCATCCTGCAGGATTAATTGCAAAAGGAATATTAAATGATCCAATGCCTTATTGCCATGTTGTTACTACCACTACGCATAAAACATTACGCGGGCCTCGTGGTGGTTTAATTATGATGGGTAAAGATTTTGAAAATACATTCGGTTTATTAACTCCTAAAGGTGATCCTCGAATGATGACTTCAATTATGGATGGTGCCGTTTTTCCTGGTACTCAAGGTGGACCTTTAGAACATGTAATCGCATCTAAAGCTGTTGCCTTTGGAGAAGCATTAACAGATGATTTTATGAATTATACTGTTCAAGTTGTGAAAAATGCTAAGGCAATGTCGGAGGCTTTTATGGAAAAAGGATTTGAAATAATTTCTGGAGGAACCGATAATCATTTGATGTTAATCGACCTTCGTAATAAAGGAATTACAGGTAAACTAGCTGAAAATGCATTGGTAAAAGCAGATATTACAATTAATAAAAACATGGTTCCATTTGATGATAAAAGTCCTTTTGTAACTTCTGGTATTCGTATCGGAACTCCAGCTATGACAAGTCGTGGTTTTAAGGAAACTCAAATGAAAAAAGTAGTGAATTTAATTGATAAGGTTTTAATGAAACCAGAAGATGAAAAGGTAATTGCAAAAGTAAAGGCAGAAGTGAATGCGATGATGGAAAAATATCCACTTTACTAATCATACAATAGAAACAAGTTAAACTCGTTTAAGGGCTACCAACCAAAATTTCATGCGAAGAATTCAACTTGCACTAATTACTATTATCTTTTTAAGTATTAACAATGCTTTATTCGCACAGTTAGGAGGTAAAAGTACTTTTCAGTTTCTTAATTTAGTTTCTTCAGCTCGTCCTGCAGCTTTGGGAGGAAATGCAATTGCTACACGTTCAGATGATGTAAGTTTAGTATGGCAAAATCCATCTCAGTTGCAAAGTTCGATGGATAAACAATTTGCATTAAGTTATGTGGGATATTTGGCCGGTATTAAGTTTGGCGATTTAGCATATGCACATAATTTAGGTAAGCTAGGAATGTATGCTACTACTTTTCACTTTGTAAATTATGGATCATTCGATAGAACAGATGAATCAAGTGCTGTAATTGGAACCTATAAAGCTGGTGAATATGCATTAGCATTAAGTTGGAGTAAAGCACTTGATAGTAATCTATTTATTGGTGCTTCAATAAAGGGAATTCTATCTGATTTAGGCGACTATCGTTCGAATGGAATTGCTGCTGATTTAGGATTGACATGGTATAATCCTGATAAACTTATATGTGCTACCCTTGTTGCTAAAAATTTTGGGAAACAAATTAAAAAATATGAAGATGGAGATAGTGAACCACTTCCTTTTGAATTGCAAGCGGGAATTTCAAAGCAATTGTTAAATGCGCCATTTCGATTTTCTTTAGTAGCACAACAATTACAAAAGTTCGATTTAACCTATGAAGATCCATTAAAAACTGGTGTTGATCCTTTAACAGGAGAAGATAAATCAGAAAAGATTGGGTTCGGAAAAAAAGTAGCCCGACATCTAATCATCAATTTGGAAATTTTATTTACCAAAAGCTTTAATGTTCGATTAGGATATAATTTTATGCGAAGAAATGAACTTGGATTTCCAGAGAAAAAAGGGTTGTCAGGTATTAGCGGTGGGTTCGGTTTTAAAGTGAATAAATTCAATTTAAGTTATGCACGAACAGTTTTTAATACAGCTGGAGGAAGTAATCATTTTACCATTACTACTAGCTTAAGTAGTTTCAAAAAATCAAAATAGTAATTAAATTTTTGGGTTAATTATTTTTATTTTTCAGGTAATAAATAGTAGTAATTAAGGCAATCCCCAAAAACATTCCACAAGTAATTAGTTGAAGAATTTGAACATTTCTTATTTGTTCCGAGCCTTTGCTCGATGTGAAATTTGAAAATACTAAGGTGCTCATCATAAAAGTGATTCCAGCAATTCGTAATGGATTTTTGTTTTTCATCTTTGCTATCGATTAGGTATACTTTAAAATCTTTTCATTGCTCTATCAATTTCGCGTTTCGATTCATTCTCTTTCAAGGTCTCTCGTTTATCGTATAGTTTTTTTCCTCGAGCAATTCCTATTTCTAATTTTGCAAAACTTCGATCATTAATATACAGTCGAATTGGAATAACTGCCACGCCCTTTTCCTTTGCTTTTGAGCGGATTTTGACTAACTCACGTTTGTTAAGTAATAGCTTTCGATCTCTTCTGGGAGGATGATTTGCATAGGAACCTTTATCATAAGGACTAATATGCATATTTTTAATCCAGAGCTCCTCATCTTTAAAAAAGCAATAAGCATCTGTAAGGTTGGCTTTACCTTCACGTATAGCTTTAATTTCGGTTCCAGTTAATATTATACCAGCTTCCCACGAACTATCAATAAAATAATTGAAGGTAGCCCTTTTGTTAGAAATATTAATTAACGGTTGAACAGATGCCATAGAAGTGCAAAACTAATCAAAGGAAAGGATTGTAGGTTGAAAAAGTAATTCTCATTAACGAACAATAAACACAGGGATTTTAACTTTGTGTCGTACAGCATCGATTGTTGCTCCAAATATAACGTCTTTAATTACTTTATGTCCGTGCGCACCCATAATTAAGAGATCTGCATTATAATTATTTACCATTTCGGGTAATATTTTTTTCGGACTCCCATATCCTATTTCAAATTCACAATTATATCCTAATGATTTTAAATTTTCCATGTAGTACAACAAGCTTTCTTTATCTACTTGACTTTCGTAATCCATGGTATCGTTACCTAAGAAAAACGCACTTGCTGATTCTGTAACATGCATCAATAAATAGTTTGCGCTTTTCCCTCCTTGCATTAAAGCATTTTTTATAACTAATTCATCTTTTTCCGAGAAATCGAGAGCTATAGCAATTCGATTGTAAGAAGTTAAATCCATTGAAGAAATTTGAGAAAAAGTTCCATGTGGGATTGGCGTTAAGCGGGAAGAATTTTTTGTGAAATATGGATAAAAAGTAATATAAATAAGCATAAAAATACTTATGATTATTATTGGCAAAACGAGATAGGTGATCCAAGGATTTGAAACCGGTCCACTCATCCATGTATTCATTTGTTCATATACTAATTTTACATTTAATCCAACAATAATTGTTGCACTAAGCCACGCTAAAATTTTAACGTATGATGGTATGGCAAATTCTCCCATTTTAACTTTATCACTTACAAAGTGGATTAATGGAATAACAGCAAAACCCAATTGCAAACTTAATATTACTTGACTTAAAATTAATAAACTTCCTGTAGCTCCTTCACCCATATAATGAATAACAAGCATAGCAGGAATGATTGCAAATGATCGTGTGATAATTCGACGGAGCCAAGGTGCAATTCGTAAATTCAAATAACCTTCCATAATTATTTGTCCAGCTAAAGTTCCTGTAATAGTTGAACTTTGACCAGAACATAAAAGTGCAATTGCAAATAGAGTAGGGGCTAGTTTTGAGCCTAACAATGGTTCTAATAGTCGATGTGCATCTTGGATATCTGCAACTTCAAAATAGCCATTTTTATAAAAGGCACTTGCTGCTAAAATTAAAATAGCGGCATTAACAAAAAAGGCAAGATTTAATGCAATGGTACTATCAAGAATATTGAATTTAATTGCTCTTCTAATTTCGGTGGGTATTCTTTCAAATTTTCGGGTTTGCACTAATGCCGAATGCAGATATAAATTGTGGGGCATTACAGTAGCTCCAATAATTCCAATTGCAATATAAAGTGCCGCTGAATTTGGCATAGAAGGAATAAAGCCTCCCATAATTTCATGTATGGATGGTTTTGCTAAAAACATTTGAGCTAAAAATGCAAACCCAATTAGTGCTACTAAACTGATAATAAATGCTTCCATTTTACGCATCCCATATTGTAGTAGAAATAGTAAAACAAATGTGTCCAATGCACTAATTAATACTCCCCATAATAGTGGAATGTCGAATAATAGATTTAATCCTATTGCCATTCCTAAAACTTCGGCTAAATCGCAAGCTGCAATTGCAATTTCTGCTAATGCATATAAAAAATAATTTACTCCTCTAGGATACATTTCTCTTGATGCCTGTGCTAAATCTCTCCCTCTAACTATTCCTAAACGTGCACTTAAGCTTTGTAATAACAATGCCATTAAATTCGACATCATTAATATCCAAATTAAGGTATAACCAAACTGACTTCCTCCAGCAATATCGGTTGCCCAGTTTCCTGGATCCATATAACCTACGCTTACAAGGTATGCAGGGCCTAAAAAAGCCAGTAGACGTTTACGGAAAGTCATTTTTCCATCAATCTTTATACTTCCGTGTACTTCGGAAAGTGATATGGGATTATTAAGTTTATTCGCCATAATTTTTAACTAATAAGTTTTTGGAAACTTCATAACTTAAACTCAATTTTGATTTACTTTTCAATTCTACAACCATACTTTTATCATACTCTTGAATTTCTATAATTCGTACATTAATTCCAGGCTTTAATCCATTTCTTTCTAGATACTGCAAAAATGAAACTGAATGATCATTTACACCTGTAAGAGTATAACGTTTTTCAGGCTCACAATCAGAAAGACATAAACTACTAGGAAATGAAATTTTCCCTAATAAATCAGGAATTGGATCCCCATGCGGATCGAATCGTGGAAATCCTAAATATTCTTCAAGGCGTTTAATTAATTCATCAGAACTAACATGCTCAAGTTCTTCTGCCATACTATGAACTTCATCCCATCTAAATTTTAAAGTGTGCGTTAAAAAAACCTCCCATAATCTATGCTTCCTTACAATATTGATAGCAACTTTTTCTCCTTTTCTAGTGATTCTTACTCCCTTATATTTTTCGTACTCAACTAGATTTTTTTCGGCTAATTTCTTTAACATATCAGTTACCGACGCAGAAGTTGTTGATAAAGAGCCAGCAATTGCTGATGTATTTATTGGTTCAGCCTTTTTTGTTGATAAATGATAAATTGCCTTTAAATAGTTTTCCTCTGTTTGAGTATGCATATAGGTTTAATCTGTGGCAAATATAAAAATATTTTTAGATAAGTCTAAAATTAAGTTTAGATTAATGAAGTAGTTTTTTTTCTTATTCTTGCAACCACATGTATAAGTTTATTATTCGACCACTTTTATTTATGATGAATCCCGAAAAGGCTCATCATTTTACCTTTAATTTGATCAAAATCCTATTTAAAATACCAGGTTTTAAGAAATTAGCTTGTGAATTGTACGGATTTAAAAAAATCACTTTTGAAAAAAAATTAATGGGTTTAAAGTTTCCAAACCCAATTGGTTTAGCAGCAGGTTTCGACAAGGATGCAAAGCTCTATGATGAATTATCAGCATTTGGCTTTGGGTTTATTGAAATTGGAACTGTAACTCCAAAGGCACAAGATGGAAATCCCCAACCACGAATGTTCCGTCTCCCAGCCGATTCAGGTTTAATTAATCGTATGGGATTTAACAATGGAGGTGTAGAAGCAGCTACATTGAGACTTAAAAACCGCAAACAAAATCTTATTGTTGGTGGTAATATTGGAAAGAACAAGGTTACTTCAAATGAAAATGCTATTGATGACTACTTGCTTAGTTTTAAATCGTTGTTTCCTGTGGTTGATTATTTCGTGGTAAATGTTAGTTCTCCAAATACTCCTGGATTAAGAGCTTTGCAAGAGAAAGAGCCCTTGACTAATTTATTACACCAACTTCAAGAACTAAATCATTCGATGCAAAAGCCTAAGCCCTTGTTATTGAAGATTGCACCTGATTTAAGCAATGAACAATTGGATGAAATAATTGAAATTGTGCTTTCTGAAAAATTAGAAGGTATTGTTGCAACTAACACTACAATTACGAGGGAAGGATTAAAAACAACCGGAGGAGTTACTTCAGAGTTAGGAGGATTAAGTGGTTTACCTGTTAGAGATAGAAGTACTGAAGTAATTCGATATTTGCGAAAAAAAGCAGGTAAATCGATGGTTATTATTGGAGTAGGAGGGATTTTTACTGCTAAGGATGCGAAAGAGAAACTGGATGCTGGAGCCGATTTGTTACAGGTTTACACAGGGTTTATCTATGAAGGTCCAAGTATGGTTAAGCAAATCTTGAAGGGATTAAAATAAAGTTGATTCTATTCATTATTTCAATTTTCTAATAAAAATCGTTATTACCTTTGCAATCTTAAAAAAAATCAAAAAATGAGAAAATATATTCTATTAGCTTTATTAGTAAGTGTGTCGTTGATTGCTTGCAATAATTCATCTAATTCTGCAAATCAGCAAACTAATAAACCTGATTCTTTAGCTACTGCTGGCATAAGTTATGGTGAGAAAATTGATGCAGCTGGTACAATTAAAATGGATTCGTTGCTTTCATTAGTTTCCTCTGGACAAACAACCATTAATGATATTAAAGTAGAAGGTACAATTGAATCGGTTTGTCAGGAAAAAGGATGTTGGATGAATATCATTAAAAGTGATAGTTCACGCTTACATGTGAGTTTTAATGAAGAGTTTTTTATTCCTAAAAATTCTACAGGAAAAACCGCAATTTTTATGGGTACAGCCTATATGGATACCACTACCGTTGAAGCTTTACAGCATTATGCTGAAGATGAAGGTCTTTCTAAAGCTGAAATTGCAAAAATAACTGAGCCTGAAATACGTTTATCGTTTGATGCTAAGGGTGTTATTATAAAATAGTGTTTTTGGGTATAATAATTTAATGCTTGTTTTTAATTATGGAAAAAATCAAAATAACTGAATGTCCTCGTGATGCTATGCAAGGATTATCTTGGTTTATTCCAACTGATGTTAAAGTAAACTATCTCAATTCACTTTTACAAGTTGGATTTGACACACTTGATTTTGGCAGCTTTGTATCACCTAAAGCAATACCACAACTTAGAGATACTGCAGAGGTTTTAGCAAATCTTGATTTAACAAATACATCTACAAAATTATTGGCAATTATAGCAAATTTACGAGGAGCAGAAGATGCTATGCATTTTGAAGAAATTAAATATTTAGGTTTCCCGTTTTCGATTTCCGAAACTTTTCAGCAACGTAATACAAATAGTAGCATTGTGCAATCTCTTGTAACTGTTGAAAAAATTCAAGAGCTATGTATTAAAAATAACAAAGAATTACTCATCTATATTAGCATGGCTTTTGGCAATCCTTATGGAGATGTATGGAATGACGAGATTGCAATAAAATGGGTTGAAAAAATGAATTCACTTGGAATAAAATCAATTTCCTTAGCGGATACGGTTGGATTGGCCAAGGCTTCGGATGTGAATTACATGTTCAAGTCTGTAATAACAGCATTGCCACAAGTAAATTTTGGTGCTCATCTTCATTGCACTTATGAAAATTGGTTATCAAAAGTTACTGCTGCTTGGGATGCTGGTTGTAGAAATTTTGACAGTGCAATGAAAGGCTACGGTGGATGCCCAATGGCTGAAGATGAATTAGTTGGAAATTTAGCAACGGAAAATCTTAAAGGTTTTATAGTTGATAACAAAATTGAAACTTCAATAAAAAACGAGTTATTTAATAATGCTTTAGCTTTAGCTGATAAAGTGTTCAGTGAGCCGTTTGCAACATGAACGCTCTTTCGTCGTTTAATAAAAATCAAATCATAGTTTATCTTAAAATATCTTGAATAGAATCATCAGTATGCGTTTTATTATTCTCTTAACTGTTAGTTTGATTTTCGCAAACATTACTTATACGATTGCACAAAAAGATGCCTTTCTTGAAATAAATGGCAATGTACTTCAGGATGGAAAAGGTCTTGAAGGAGCCGACATTAAAGTAATAAAAGGAACCGAAAATGTTGACAATGTACTAAGTGCTGGAAGTGGAAAATTTATTATCAATTTAGATTTAGGTCAAAATTATACTATCATCTTTTCAAAAGCTGGTTGTATAACAAAATCTATTATTATAGATACTAATGTGCCTGAAGAAGAAAAAACAAAAATTTTTAGTTTCAAATTTAAAACTGATTTATTTAAAGTTCCTGATGGAGCAACACAGCCTGAGGAGGCAAATAAGCCTGTAGCAAAATTAGAATACAGTGATGCCTACGGAGATTTTGATTACGATCCTGAATATACCAAAACACGTAAGACGGAATTAGAAGGGGTAAAGCAAAAAATGGCATTAGAAGTTGCTAAACAAGAAGCTTCAAAGAAAGCTCTTGCAGATAAAGCAAAACAAGATTCTTTGGCTCTTGAAAGATCAAAAGCATTAGCAGAACAGAAGCAATTAGAACTTGCAGAAAAAGCAAAACAAGATTCAATAAATATTGTAAAAGAGCAAGTTCGCCAAGCAGGAATTCAACAAGCTGCGTTTGATAAAGCACGACAAGATTCAATAGCTTCTGCAGATAAAAAGGCATTAGCAGAGCAAGCGGCGTTATTAGCAAAGCAAAAAACATCACAAGATAGTTTATCAAAAATCCTTGATAAACAACGTCAGGATTCTTTGGCATCTGTAAAACAACAACAACAATTACTCGCAATAGCTGCCGAAAAATTAAAGCAAGATTCAATAGCAAATGCACGAGAACAATTGCGATTAGCTGATGTAGCTTCTAAAGCTAGAATCAAAGCAACCGCCGATTCTTTAGCGAGTGAAAACGAAAAGCAACGATTAGAAAAGCTTGCACTTGATGCTAAGAAAAAAGCAGATGCTGATAGTCTTGCAAAAGTAGAAGCTAAAGAAAAAGCAGATTCTTTGGCAGCAGCCAAAGAAAAGGATCGATTAGATGCTGAGGCCAAAGAAAAAGCTAGAGTTGAAGCAGTTGCAGCTGCTAAGGAAAAGGATCGTTTAGATGCCGAAGTAAAAGAAAAAGCTAGATTAGAAGCTATTGCTGCAGCTAAGGAAAAGCAGAGATTAGAAGATCTTGCAAAAGCAGAAAGAGAAAAGTATACTGCAGATTCATTAGCAACTGCGAAGGAAAAAATCAAACAAGACCAACTAGCATTGGCTGTTAGAGAAAAAGCTATTGCTGATAGTACTGCAAAAGCAAAACTTGTTGCTATTGAAGCAGCTAAAGAAAAGTCGCGACTTGATGCAATAGCAAGTGCTGCTGCATTAAAAGCTACTCAAGATTCATTAGCAAACGCAAAAGAGCAATCAAGGTTAATGGAAATGGCACGAATAGCACGTGAAAAAGTAGTTAACGATTCAATAGCTTCAGTTAAGGCAAAAGCTTCTCGTGATTCATTGTTTGCTGCAAATGAAAAATCGAAGCAAGAGCAATTAGCTAAACTTGAAAAAGATAAAGCTGATAAGGCAACGAGAGACAGTTTAGATCAGGAAAAGAAGATACAAGCCGCAAAAGATGCTGTTGCTGCACAGAAACTTGCCCAAGAGGTTGCGGAAACAAAACGTTTAGCAGAAATTGAAAATCAAAAGAAATCTTTGGGAAATTCTCAACAAACTTTACCTAAGAAAACAAATAGCGATGTTTCTTCATATCGTTTTGATTTTGACAAAGATTTTATTCCTGAAGGGATAAAAGAAGAAACAATCACAGAACCCAATAGGAATA
>JANPGA010000342.1:0-2286 GCA_031423735.1 Bacteroidota bacterium
AAACAATTTACTCCATAAAAATAGAACACCCTATAACAAAAGACATTACCACAAAAACAATTTTCCTAACTCAAGAGCAAAAATACTTAGCTAATTTATTCGGTTTTTAACTTTGGGTGTCCCAGCGTCGAAAACAGGAAAGAAAAGTGATGATTACCCTGCAAGCAATTACTGTGTTGCTTCGGCAAAGTCGTAACTAAGACTATTTGCTTTTATGCAATAAACTATTAGGGTTTATCACTGGTAGAATAAAATTTTGCAATGCTGTTCCTTGCAATCGTGTAATTAAAACACCTCTTGAAGTAGAATAGGAAATTGATGAAAGAGCATTGCCCAAATTTGCATTTAGGTCAACCATTTTATTTTCATTTGGAATGGCTAATTGTTCTAAGTTTTCAACTTTGAAAATAAATACTAAGTGAAAACTGCCTTTTGCTTCTTCCTTGTTTTTCTGTTTGCTCTCTGTTGAAATAGTAACTGTAAAATCTGCTTTCACCAATTTATCTTCCAAGTTAAAAGCAAGCTCCAAGCTATTTTCAAGGTGATGCCCATCAACATGTTCAATAGCAAAATCATCAGGAGTTTCCACTTGCCCCTTCAACAATTTAAAATCAACTATGTTGATTTTCTCTACCTGAAATAAATCATTATGCTGCATCGGCTTCTTTTATTTTGTTTGGTGAATGTTGTCCATTCCACTCTTCCACTTTTTTCTTCTCTTGCATTTTCATTACATTTCTATAAACTTTAAAAGTTGTTTTTCCGTAATGAGCATTAAAAGCCGAAACGGTTTTTACCACTGGCACATACAAAATAGGTGAGCCTAACTCTGCTTGAAGTTTTGCAAGCGACTTCAATGTAAAGTTGTGTTCGTTGCTTAACCATTTATGAATTTCGGAAGGTGTTTTATCCAACTTTTCTGCAAGCTGTTTTTGTGTGTAACCTTTTTCTTTTAAAAGTTGGTTTACACGAACAATAATATCTGCATACAATCTCACAAAGATTTTTACATCTTCGGGAGTGTTGTCTAAAATTCGTTTTGCGACTTTACTTCTCATTGTGTTGTGTGTTTATAGTATTATTTCTTCTTCACCATTGCAATCGGTGAGTTTTCTGTTTTTGTTGTCAATTAAAATATCATCATTGTTTATTGCTTCCAATATTCTTTTTGCAAATTGACATGCTTCAATCCATTGCAGATGCAAACTGCTGGTTTGATTTGTTGCACCGTCTTTAACTCCACCATTAAAAAGAACGACAATATTTTCTGTGATTTTTAAAGCATATATCCTTAACGGGAAATTGGGATAATGATAAACCAATTCACCAAGTTGAATTTTTCCCTGAACGGGTAAGCCTGTAACTTCATTTTCATAACGATTAAACAATTCATCTAATGCACCGTGGTCGTCACCAATTGATAAAAGCACAAACGATAACAACTCTTGTGTTGCTGCTGTGTATTGAATGTCGGTTTCATATTTATTAAAGAATTTGTCTGTTTCAGTTTCAAGCGATTCATCTTGCAACACCGTGTAAAAACTACAGAGTGCTGCCTCATCATCCCATATTTTGAGTTCAAATGTATTCACTTATAACTGAATTTTCCAAATTTTGTTTCACTTAAAAGTGAATATTTTACTAATTTCTTGCAAATATGCAGATTTTATTGAGTTTTTCAGATGTCTGATTGGTTTATTTTTCAGGCTGTTTGAGGGGCAAATTTATCTTTTCTTACCTGAATCTAACTCATGCCACCACTTTTTTACTTTTCATAAACGGCTTTCTCAAATTTGAGAAAGCCGTTTTATTTAGGAGAAATTACTTGAATTCAAAAGTATATTTTAGTAACGATTTGGCGGTTGCCGAAGTGCCGGTTTTTACCTCCAAACTTTATTTGTAAAACTAAAAAAAACAAGCACACCATAAAACAATTTTCTGCCTTAATTTATGTGCTTGTTTTTTTATTTCAATTTACCTGAAAACTTTCTTTGGAACTCATCCACATAGGCATTTTGGCAACCGCTTGTTGCACTAAACCACGCCTTGCGTGGTAGCTTTTAATTTTGTTGTTGTTTTCATCTTACGTTCAAAGATAACAAAATAGTGGATGTTGTTGTAAACGTTCGGATGATAAAAACTACTACAAATCCAACTAATGATTTACAACCATTAGTATCCAAAGCCTGCACCGAAGTGGAAGGCTTTGAGGCGATGTATCGCCGATTAGAACGTCGAATGAACACCCAGCGACGAAGTGATAGCACCAAGCAGAACTATGCACGT
>JANPGA010000343.1:0-4427 GCA_031423735.1 Bacteroidota bacterium
ATTTTTAACCCAACCAAAAATGAAGATGTTTTATTTTTAGGGAAAAAGATGCAAGAAAAAGGATGGAAAATGCAAGCTTTAATTTTAACATATTCACTTTTACCTTTACCAACAACACCACTTTTTATTGCTGGAGGAATGGCTAAAATAAAACCAATATTAATTATTCCTGCATTTATTATTGGCAAATTTATTAGTGACGCTATTGCTGTATTTGCGGGAAAATATGCTGCAGAAAACACTACAAGCTTATTAGAAGGTGCGGTGTCTTGGAAATCAATTTCAGGATTAATTATTGGATTTCTTTTAATCGCATCCTTATTGTTTATCGATTGGAGATCATGGATACAAAACAAAAAATTCAGACTAAATTTTAAAGTTTGGAAATAACTACTATTTCACAATCAAAAAAAATTAAATCCTTTTGCTTACAAAAACTTTTCTCCTTTTTGCAATTTCACATCTGTAACAAACTGCCGAATTTGTTGTTCATCTGTTTTACGGCATACCAATAAAATATGATCTGATTCAACAACAATATAATCATCTAATCCTTGCAATACAACGAGTTTATCTTTGGGCACGTTTACAATGCAATTATAAGTATCATAGGTCATTACTTGCTTACCAACAATTGCATTATGATGTTCATCATGGCGAATATGCTCATATAAAGAACCATATGTTCCTAAGTCACTCCACCCAAATTCCGAACTCATCACTGAAACATTCTTTGCCTTTTCCATTACAGCAAAATCAATAGAAATATTAGTGCATTGTTCGTATGCTTTCTTAATAAACTCCACTTCACCATCAGTATCATAAACATTAACACCATCACTAAAGATGGCATCCATCTCAGGTAAATGTTCTTTCATCGCCTTTAAAATTGATTGAACATTCCAAATAAAGATTCCAGCATTCCATAAAAATTCTCCAGTTTGCAAAAAGAATTTTGCCATCTCTAAATCTGGCTTCTCTGTAAATGTTTTTACTTTCGAAATTTTATTTGTCGCTTCCGTTTTATCATCAATAAACTGAATATATCCATAACCAGTATCAGGGCGACTAGGTTTTATTCCAAGCGTTAATAAAGCATCTTTATCTTTTGTGAATTCAAAACATTTTAAAATTGCTTCTGCAAATGCCTCTTCTTTTAAAATCACATGGTCAGATGGTGCTACAACCATATTTGCATTTGGATTACGCTTAAGGATTTTTTGAGCTGCGTAGGCAATGCATGGAGCGGTATTTCTGCGCAATGGCTCAGCCAATACTTGATCGGGCTTTAGATCTGGCAATTGCTCCAATACTAATTTTATATAATCAGCATTTGTAACAATGATAATATTTTCTTTCGGACAAATTTTCAAAAAGCGCTCATACGTTTGTTGTATCAATTTTTTTCCTGTTCAAAGAATATCAAGAAATTGTTTAGGACGAGCATTACGAATCATCGGCCAAAAACGACTGCCGATACCACCTGCCATTATTACACAATAATTATTTTTCATATAGAAAATCTAATGAGGATGTTTAAAATTTATACTTCTTTTGTTTAAATACTATCATTGCAAATTTACTTAACAATGATTAAAATAAATACTTTTTTTTACTGAAGTGCTGATAATGCTTCACGAAGTTTCGCAATCATTTCAGGAATTTGTTCCTTTTTACAAGTCCCTACTGATAAACGATACCATGTTGATTCTTTAGAAGCACCAAAAGCTGAGAAAGGAACAATTGCCATTTTTGCTTCGCCTAATATATAGGCTGTAATATCTTCAGTAGTTTCAATAATTTTACCAGCGGCAGTTTTCTTTCCTTTGATATCAAATTGAATCGTCAAATAAATTGCTGCCATTGGATCAATACATCGAACTGCAAATCCTTCGTTACGTAAAGCCTCAAATCCATTATAAATAGCTCGTAATCTAAACTCCACTTCTTTACGAAAATCAACCATATAAGAATCTAATGATTGATGATCATTCATAAATCTTGCTGAAGCAATTTGTTCTGCCTTAGGCGCCCACGCACCAATATGCGATAAAATCGATTTCATTTTATCAATAACATTTGCTGGACCAAACGACCATCCAACACGAATTCCTGTTGCTGCAAATGCTTTTGATAATCCATCCACAAAAATTGTATAGGGTCTTAACTCCGGACATAAAGTTACTGGATCAAAATGTTCAATATCACCATATGTTAGTGCGCTGTAAATTTGATCATACATCACATACAATGGCTTTTCATCTGGGCTACGACGCATATTTTCTTCTAATACTAAATCACAAATTTCTTGTAATTGATTTTTAGAAAAAACTGTTCCAGTTGGATTTTGTGGTGAACAAAGTGCAAGAAGTTTTGCTTCTTTTATAAATGGAAGAATTGCTGCTGCAGTAATCATGAAATTATCTTCTGGAAATGCTTCTACTTGCAATCCTTCTGCACGAAACAAATGACAATAATGATTATTATTCCAGGATGGTACAGCATAAATTACTTTATCACCAGGATCAAGTAATGTTGCATAAATACCATAAATAAGTGGACGTGCTCCGCCAGCAATTAAAATCTCATCTGAAGAGTATTCTAATTTTTGATTTCTCGAAACATACTCAACCACTGCCTTTCGTAAATCTAACATCCCATTTGCTACAGGATAATTAGTATGTCCTTCCTCGTATGCCTTAATAATTTCGTCACGTAACTTCTCTGGAATTGGAAATACAGCAGGATCAAAATCTCCGATCGTAAGATTGGAAATTTTTTCACCTTGCTTAATACGTTCGTTAACTTCATTTGCAAGTTTGATGATTTCAGAACCAATGAGATGTTCGGCCATCTCCGATACAGGAAAAATGGATTGTTGCTTAAGGTTAGTGCTTGGCATTTGGATATGAATAATGCTGCAAACCTACGCAAAAGATGAGAGTTTTTAAGCTGATTTTAAGTGTAAAAATTGTTTAAAGATAATTTCAAAGTTTTCGAAAAAGCCTAATCCTTAACAAGTTAAGCCGAAACAAGAAAAATGTTTTTTGTTACTTATCAAAAACTGATCAATTTACTAGCCTAGAGTACCTATTTTTGGATTTGTTATGATAAAATATTCTTCTCTTAAAAAACGGTTTTTTCCTTTTATTCGCATTTTACTGTTCATCTTAATTCTAACCGCCCAGAATAAAGTTGTTGGTCAGGCTTCTGGTGTAGTGGTTCCTGATAGCGTTTTAAAAGAACAACTTACAAGGGCAGTACAAATATGGAAATTAGGAAAACCACTATCTGCCTACCAAACTTTAGATAGTATTACCTCACAGCAGCTTACTCAAGAAAATGCATCTAGTAAAGTTAAAGCAGCCATTTGGACAGCTACTTACCTACAAGAGCAGAAAAAACTAAAACCCGCTGCAAAATTTCTCGATTCTGCCTTAACATGGGCTTCACAATATGCTAAAGGCGAAGAATTGAAAAGAAGTTATGAAGCATATTCAAATTGGCATATCGCAACTGGTAATATTAAATCTGCAATAGCAGCTCAAAACAAGGCAAATGATATTAAAGATAGTTTATCACAATTGATTTCACAGACTTCAATAGATTCTTTGATAAAAATAAATTCGGAATTGCAATCTAAAATAAATGTGCAAGCAAATGTTTCAAAGCAAGAGGTAGTTGAAAAGCCATCAACAGTAAATGATACTACGATATGGATAATGGGGATCAGTATTTTTGTATTGTTGATTTTAGTATTCTTATTAAACGGGAAAGTTTCAAGATTAAATTCGGCTCCTCCTGTTCATTATGTAAAAAAAGAAAATACTCCAAAAATTGCAGTGTCCAAGCAAGAAGTTAAAATTATTAACGAGGAGAAAAAAACACTTGCTGAAATTTCTCATGATGAAACTGTAACAGTTGCGCCAAGCGCTGAAAAGTTAAAGAATTTAGCCGCAGTTGCGAAGGATACGAATGCATTAACAATTAAATTATCTACTGTTGAATTGATTTTAATTCGTGCTGATATATTTGCTGAAAAAGTGAATGGCGAATCAAAAATGGCAGCCCGTACTCTTCAAAAATATGTAGATGAATTTCCATCGATGATGAAAAAACTGGATGATGCGATTGCAAACAATGATGCTGATGCAATATTAAAATCAACAGTTGAATTTAGAACGCCTTTGGATACCTTTGGAATGGTAAGTACTGTTACGTGGATTGATGAAATTGAAGCCGAAGCGCCAGATGCAAAAGTAAATAAACTTTTATCTCGTGTTTTTCAGGTTCGTAATCATGTTCGTCGTGCGCTTGATGAAGCAAAAGCAATTTTAGAAAAAGTTAGTTTGTAGAATTAAGAATTAAGAATTAAGAATTAAGAATTAAGAATTAAGAATTAAGAATTAAGAATTAAGAATTACGAA
>JANPGA010000344.1:0-2217 GCA_031423735.1 Bacteroidota bacterium
TGCAACGGGCAGAAAAGTATACACCCAACTTTTACCACCGTGGAGTTCGTTAGAGAGTATTAATTTATCCAATCTAAATAATGGAGTTTATCAATGTGTGATTTATTCAGGGCATAGTAGGGTGAGTAAGAAGTTGGTGGTGATGAAATAAATTAATTTGAAAATGTGGCGATTTGAAAATTTGAAAATGAAAATAAATGAAAAATTTCATCCAATTCAAAATCAATCATCTATATCCTTAGGAGAAAGACAGGAGATAGAGGTCTTTGCAACCCAATGCCCTTACAAAGGTGGAAGAGCAGTGATTAAAGCACGTTTTTATGTACATTTATTTAATGATAGTATTGTTTATTTTGATGATGAGGTTTGTTTAAGCCAAGGAATTGAGCGATTAAGACATGATGAGTTAAACTCAACGGTTGATTTTATGCTAACGCCAAATCCTGCAAACGAGCAAGTAGAAGTAAGAATATTAAATCATATAACTGATATAGTAAAAATTCAATTAATAAATCCCTTAGGAGAAATACTATTTGAAAATGAAAATAAAATTGGAGTTAACAATTGTATAATTAATACTAAAAAATATCCTTCAGGATTTTATCAGGTCAAATTGTACAGGAATGGAGAAGATTCTCACACTGAAAAATTAATACTGATAAAATGAAAAAACAGCTATTAATTTTAATTTTACTATTCATTAAAATATCTGGATCTTTCGCACAGGGATATAATCATCAATGGCTATTAGGTTATTTTCCCTATAATTATAACAAAGCAAGAATGTATTTTGATTCTTCAACTTATTCATTACAAACGGAATTTCGAAAAATGCCTTTTGAAGGAACGGAAGCAAATATCTGTGATAACAATGGCAACTTTTTGATGAGTAGTAATGGAGTTTGGATTGCCAATGCAACAGGAGACACCATGTTAAACGGTAGCGGATTAAATCCATGCCAAGAAACAGCAAGTTACCCAAATGGATTATTACTTGATTATGGTAATGTTATTTTACCATTTAATAGTGATACAAATAAATTTGTCTTATTTCATCATGTAGAAACTTTTGATGGATTTTCATATACAACTAATGAAATAATGCAAAGTGTAATTGATATGACTTTAGATAGTGGATTGGGGGGGGTTGTACTAAAAAATGATACTATACTTCAAGATACTTTAAATAGTGGTTTTGGAGCGTGTAAACACGCAAATGGACGAGATTGGTGGGTTGTAGTTCAAAAACATAATAGTGATTTAATCTTTAAATTTTTACTTACTCCAAATGGGATACAAAGCGTAACATCTCAGCATTTGAATGTCCCGAATGCATGGTACAATGTAACACATTTAGATTTTTCAAAAGACGGAAATAAATTTGCATATTATGCTTATGATTCTGTATCAAAGGATGAATCTGTTTTTTTGTTTGATTTTGATCGCTGTACGGGCATTTTTTCAAATCCAAACGTTATTCCAATTACAATACATAATTATTTATGGGGGTTAACTTTCTCACCCAACTCCCAATTACTTTACGCATGTACTTCAACTAATATTTTTCAAATAGATGTAAATACTTTATCGGTAGATACAGTAGCATGGTACGATGGATTTTACTTCCCATCCCCAGGAGATAATACGACTTTTTGGGATATGTATTTAGCTGCTAATAGTAAAATATATATTACTACTGGTAATAGTGGTCAGTATATTCACGAAATAAATTACCCCGATAGTGCAGGAGTTGCCTGTGATGTACAACAACATTCCATCTTTTTAAATGCTTGGAATTTTAGAGCTGTACCGAATCATCCAAATTACTATTTAGGTCCTGTTATTGGTAGTGTTTGTGATTCATTAGCACATGTAGGAATTCAAGAACATTATGATGAAATACAAAATTTTAAGATTTATCCTAATCCATTAAGTACCGGCAACCTTCAAATAACTTATCTATTACCACAAAATTTACAAGGATATTTTGATGTCTATGACGCAACTGGAAGGAAAGTTTACACCCAACTTTTACCCCCTTGGAGTTCATTAGAGAGTATTAATTTATTCAATCTCAATAATGGAGTTTATCAATGTGTGATTTATTCAGGGCATAGTAGGGTGAGTAAGAAGTTGGTGGTTTTAAAATGAATTAAAAATTACGAATTACGAATTACGAAAAAAAATTGTCAGGATGAGTGTGCGGCAGGGGTTAAG
>JANPGA010000345.1:0-6498 GCA_031423735.1 Bacteroidota bacterium
CGTTAATTAAATCTGGAAGGCTAAGTCCTTGAGTTTGATATTGTTTAGCTACAGAAACGACAAATCGTAAATTAGCTCTAACCAACTTCTCCAATGCTCTTTGATCACCAGCTCTAATTTTACGAGCAAGTTCAACTTCAATTTGAGCGGTTATTAATTCTTCCTTACCTATTTCCTGTAAATACTTTTCAAATGACGCGCTTTCGCGGTTAGTAATGGATTTGGTAATCTTTAGTTGGCGCATATCATATTGGTTTTTAGGACACTACATCATAAAGTTCCTCACAGAGGTTGATGTTTTAGAGGAGCGCAAGTTACACATAAATTTCGCGTTGTCAAGCTATTTTTTTACTAGGACTTAATGTTTTGGTAAACTACAACCTAAAGACCGTTGACTAGCAAAGGTTTCAGACATTTATGAAGACTTAAAAAAAATTCTATTGGTTTAACATCAAAATAAAATATTGAAAACACATTTCAATTTAACGCACCATAGCTTGTTGATAACAAGTTAGTTTAAAGCACTTTTAGCTAAACTTGGTTTATACCTTTACTAGGTAGAAATCCAAAACTCAAATTATGAAACTCACAAAAGAACAACAGAAAGAGTTAAAAAAAATTGAAACCTCTTATTCTCAAATTGATCGCCTGTCGATTAAGAATGACTTAAACCTAAAAACGGTTTTTAGAAACATTTTCCCTTTTAAAGGAGTTGATTTAACCGATAAGGATCGTCAAAGGGTATTTAATCAAAATTTAAGTCGCCAAGAAGTTTTCGAGCAGGCTAAAACTTCTAAGAAAAAGATTAAAGTTACTGTTAGTAGATAAGGCGATACTCTTGTAATCAACTAATTATTGGAGGATAAAACATCTTAATCCTACAATCAATTTTAATTTAATTACTTATTGGATCTAGAGATTAACTCCTTCCAATAATTGCAAAATCGACTTGTAAATACTTTATTGTTTTTATCATTATTTTATTTTTCTGTTTTTCGGATATGCGCAATTCTCGTTTTGGCGATAAGTCCATTTTAAAACAGATGATAATCAATTAAATTTCTAAAATTACATTTTCTTGTTGCCAAAATTTAATTGGGCGTTTTCTGTTTTATTAAAAATTAAAAATATAATGACATAATTGAGACCAATTAATTTTCATTATTTTCGTTTATAAATTGCTATACACATTTTTTTTACTAGGTTTGTTTATTACTTCAACCTAAAACACATGTCCAACAAACTGTTTTCAATAAAATCAATTGACCGATTGCTGTCAGAATCTTCACAAGAAGGAGAGCATAGTTTAAAAAGAACCTTAGGCAGAACTAACCTAATCATGTTAGGAATTGGTGCTATTATAGGAGCTGGAATTTTCGTACTAACTGGTGCTGCTGCTTCTCAACATGCGGGTCCGGCCGTTGTAATTTCGTTTATTGTTGCAGGTGTTGCTTGTGGTTTCGCAGGGTTATGTTACTCCGAATTTGCATCAATGATTCCAATTGCAGGAAGTGCTTATACCTATGCTTATGCAACACTTGGAGAATTTATTGCATGGATTATTGGCTGGGATTTAATTCTTGAATATTTATTTGGTGCTAGTACTGTTGCCGTTGGATGGTCGGGCTACGTTGTTAGCTTTCTAAAAGATTTTAATATAGTTATACCGCAAAGTCTTTCAAGTGCCCCTATTGCATATGATACTGCCACCCATACATATACTGCAACAGGTGCCTTTTTAAATGTACCTGCAATGTTTGTTATTGCTATGATGACTTGTTTATTAGTAATTGGAATTCGTGAATCAGCAAACTTTAATAATGTAATTGTATTTATTAAAGTAATTGTAATTCTACTTTTTGTAATCTTTGGATGGAATTATATTAACGCTGATAATTGGAAACCATTTATTCCTGAAAATACTGGAACATTTGGTGAATTTGGATGGAGTGGTATTGTACGTGCGGCAGGAATTATTTTCTTTGCTTATATTGGTTTTGATGCAGTATCAACAGCAGCGCAAGAAGCAAAAAATCCACAAAAAGATATGCCTTGGGGGATACTTGGTTCTTTATTAGTTTGTACTATTATTTATATTTTGGTTGGTCTTGTAATGACTGGTATTGTTTATTATCCATTATTAAATGATCCTGCACCAATTGCTGTTGCAGTAAATACTGCTGGTGATGGCTTAATGTGGTTACGTCCTTTAATTAAAATCGGTGCAATAGCAGGATTAAGTTCTGTAATACTTGTGATGTTAATGGGTCAGCCTCGTATATTTTATTCGATGTCGAGAGATGGTTTATTACCTGCTTCATTCAGCAAGGTTCATAAAAAATACAAAACCCCATATATCACAACACTTTTAACGGGTGGTGTGGCGATGATTGTTGCAGGGTTACTACCAATTGGTTTATTAGGAGAATTAGTTTCTATTGGAACACTTTTAGCCTTCGTAATTGTATGTGGTGGTATACTTGTTCTGCGTTACAAACGACCAGAATTAAAGCGTCCATTTAAAACACCATTGTTCCCTGTTGTTCCAATTTTAGGCGTAATTAGTTCTCTTTATTTGATGGCATTTTTACCTGGTGATACATGGATCCGATTAATTGTTTGGATGGTATTGGGAATTATAATTTATTTCGGATACAGTATAAAAAATAGTAAGATAAATAATCCTTCTTAAGATGAAGGAAAAAGCATCTTCCCATGAGCTTCAACGAAGGTTAGGCTTATGGGATGCTACCATGTTAGTAGCAGGATCAATGATCGGCTCTGGTATTTTTATTGTGAGTGCTGATATGAGTCGGAATATTGGCAGTGCTGGTTGGATGCTTTTTTTATGGGTACTAAGTGGATTAATTACAGTGATGGCTGCGCTAAGTTTTGGAGAGCTTGCTAGCATGATGCCAAAGGCAGGAGGTCAGTTTGTTTATATTCAAAGAGCATGGGGTGATCTCGTTTCCTTTCTTTATGGATGGACCGTATTTACAGTTATTCAAACAGGAGTAATTGCTGCAGTTGCTGTAGCATTTGCTAAATATACAGGTGTATTTTTTCCATCTATTAGTGTTGATGTTATTTTATTCCATTTAGGAAATTTCAAAATCTCAACCGCACAAATCTTTGCAATAATTAGCATCCTACTATTAACGTGGATAAATAGTAAAGGTATTAATAATGGAAAGCGTATTCAAACCATTTTTACTTCTGCCAAATTATTAGCCTTACTAATGCTTATTGTGGCTGGTATTTATTTTGGATTAAATCAAAATTGGTTTTCGCAAAACTTCTCACACCTGTGGGATGCTATTCAACTAACAAAAACACCTTCTGGGGATTGGCTACCAAAACCTGTTTATGGCATTGCATTAATTTTAGCTTTGGGTACAGCGGTTATTGGCTCACTTTTTTCGAGCGATGCTTGGAACAATGTAACATTTATTGCTGGAGAGATTCGTGATCCTAAAAAAAATATTCCATTAAGTTTATTGTTGGGAACCGCCATTGTTACAGTTCTATATTGTTTGGCAAACGTAGCATATCTCGGCTTATTACCGCTTCATGGAAATCCATTATCGCATGATGTAATTGGACAAGGAATTCAATTTGCAAATAATGATCGTGTTGGAACAGCCGCTGCTTCGCGCATATTTGGAGATAGTTCTGTCTACTTAATGGCCGCACTAATTATGATTTCCACATTTGGTTGTAATAATGGAATTATTTTGGCTGGTGCAAGAGTATATTATGCAATGGCTAAAGATGGTTTGTTTTTTAAGCGTGCCGGTACACTCAATAAAAACAATGTTCCGGGATATGCATTAGTTATTCAAGCTATTTGGGCAAGTGTACTTTGTTTATCAGGAACCTATGGCGACTTACTTGATTATGTAACTTTCGCTTCACTTTTATTTTATATTGTAACAATTGCAGGCTTATTTATTCTACGAAAAAAAGAACCTGAAACTGAACGCCCGTATAAAGTTTTTGCTTATCCGATTTTGCCGTTTTTATATATCGTGATAGCATTAACAATTTGTGTTATCCTATTAATTACAAAACCTCAAAATACGTGGAGTGGTTTATTTATTGTTTCGTTAGGAATACCGGTTTACTATTTAGCTAAAAGAAAAAATATTTCAGATCGTTCAATTAATTAATATAAATATTAATTGACTATAATAAATTGAGTTGTTTACAAGCAATTTCTGCTGCAATTTGCTCTGCTTTCTTTTTAATAAAATCAGTTCCTGTTGCTACTTCTTGTTCATCAATTAGCAAACGAATTTTTATTAATCTTGATTTAGCATCCTCTTCTAATACTTCAAAAACAATAGAATGCTTTTCTTTTTGACCCCAATTTAATATCATGCTCTTAAAATTATTTTCTGTTTGCTCGATATCTTGTAAATCAACATGATGTTTTACAATTCGAACAACAATAAAATGATAAGTAGCATTATACCCTTTATCTAAATAAATTGCTCCTATTAGTGCTTCAAATGCATCACCGTACATTGAGCGATAACTACCAGGTACGGCATCACGAATTAACAATTGATCAATTCCGATTTTTATAGCTACTTGTTTAAGATTTTCTCTACTTACAATACGTGAACGCATTTCTGTTAAAAAACCTTCATCGCGTGTTGGAAATCTTTTAAAAAGCAAATCAGCAACTACTGCACCAAGTATCGCATCTCCTAAATATTCTAAACGTTCATTGCTAAGTCGTATTCCGTGTGCAGTTTCAAGCGAAAGCGAACGATGGCTAAAAGCAAGTTTATAAACTGATAAATTACCTGGATAGAATCCGAGTAAATATTTAAGTGATCGAATAAGTTTTCTTTCCTGAGGATCTTTAGAAAAGAATCTTCTGAATAGTGAACTTATTACCAAGTGTTAAGCGATATATTTTTTAAAAACAACAGAAGCATTATGTCCACCGAAGCCAAAAGTATTACTGATCGCTGCGCGAACAACTCGTTTTTGTGCTTTGTTAAATGTGAAGTTTAATCTTTTATCAAAAGCTGGATCATCAGTAAAATGATTTATAGTTGGAGGAACAATATCATTCACAACCGCCAAAATAGTAGCTATTGCTTCAATTGCACCTGCTGCACCTAAAAGATGCCCTGTCATTGATTTTGTGGCAGAAATATTTAAGTTAAAAGCATTTTCACCGAAAACATGCATTATAGCTTTTGTTTCACTGATATCTCCTAAAGGAGTTGAAGTTCCATGAACATTGATATAATCAATATCGGTAATACTCATTTCAGCATCTGAAAGAGCATTCTTCATTACATTGATAGCACCTAAACCTTCTGGATGAGGGGCAGTTAAATGATGAGCATCTGCACTCATTCCTCCACCAACCAACTCAACATAAATTTTCGCGCCTCTTTTTATTGCATGCTCATATTCTTCTAAGATAAGACATCCAGTTCCTTCACCTAACACAAATCCATCACGATCAAGATCGAAGGGACGAGAGGCGGTTTCTGGAGAATCATTTCTTTCTGAAAGTGCATGCATTGCATTAAATCCACCAATTCCTGCTTCATTTACAGCAGCTTCCGATCCGCCTGCAACAAATGCATCTGCTTTTCCTAAGCGGATATAATTGAATGCGTCGATCATTGCATTTGTTCCTGAAGCACATGCTGAAACGGTGGTAAAGTTTGGACCTCTAAATCCATAACGCATAGAGATATGACCTGAAGAAATATCTGCTATCATTTTTGGGATGAAAAAGGGATTAAAACGAGGTGTTCCATCTCCTTTTGCATAGGTCATTACTTCATCTAAAAATGTACGTAGTCCGCCAATTCCAGATCCCCAGATCACACCTACGCGATCAGGATTGAAACCAGAATCTAAAAGCCCGGAGTCTTTTACAGCTTCATCACTACTGGCAATCGCCAATTGTGAAAAACGATCAAGTTTCCGGGCTTCCTTTCGGTCTAGATACAATAATGGATCAAAGTTTTTTACTTCGCAAGCAAACCTAGTTTTGTATTTTGAAGCATCAAACAAAGTAATTGGACCAGCGCCAGAAACCCCATCTAATAATCCTTGCCAATAATCAGCAACCGAATTACCAAGTGGTGTTAAAGCCCCAAGACCTGTTATTACTACTCGTTTGAGTTCCATTTAAAAACCTGGAATTAGTAAATGTTACTTAACGTTTGCTGAAATGTAGTCAACTGCTTGACCAACAGTTGCGATTTTCTCTGCTTGATCATCAGGAATAGCTATATTGAATTCCTTTTCGAATTCCATAATTAATTCAACTGTATCAAGAGAATCTGCACCTAAGTCGTTAGTAAAACTTGACTCATTGGTGATTTCGTTTTCGTCAACGCCTAATTTATCAACGATTATTGCTTTTACGCGTGCTGCAATGTCTGACATTGTAGATATGATTTGGTTTAGATAGGGGGCAAAAGTAAAAAAAAATGAATTGGTAAGGCTTAATTTTTTATA
>JANPGA010000346.1:0-6019 GCA_031423735.1 Bacteroidota bacterium
CATCCAAAAATCCTAGCTGACGTAAATCGAGTTGGGATTGAACAGCTAATCGACTATCCAAAATTCGAATCATGCCAAAATCACGATAAAAAACAATCAATCTTAATGGATCACGCGCATCTAATGCAGAAGGATTTCCAAAGTCTTTGTTACTATAGGTACTTATGATGGCTCCGTTTATATCTAGTTTAATAATTTCTCGGCCCTGAATAGCATAACATTGTCCTAATAAATCAATTGTAAAATCTTTGACTGATTTGGTGGTATCTAAAACATTTTGAGCTGGAGCTTGAAAATATAATAATATCAAAGTAAAAATTATTCGCAGAAATTTTTTCATGCGTTAATGCTATTTATCTTAATTATTTCTTCTACGAAATTACGATGATTAGCTAATCGCGGAACCTTATGTTGCCCACCTAATTTCTCTTTTGATTTTAACCAATTATAAAAAGTACGATCAGGCATTTTACGAATTAAAGGTCGGCCTAAAACTTTATCATGATAACGTTTTGCTTCGTAATCTGAATTTAGTTTTTTTAGTGCTTCATCTAATGCTAAATTAAATTGATCGAAATCTTTTGGTTCGTTTTCAAATTCAATTAACCACTCGTGAGCACCCGATGAATGATCACTAAAATAAACAGGAGCTGCAGTATAATCTCTGATTACAGAATTTGTAAGCAAACACGCTTCTGCTATTGCTTTTTCTGCATTATCAATAATTAATTCTTCACCAAAAGCATTTATAAAATGTGCTGTTCTACCTGTAATACGAATTCGATGTGGACTTAAAGAGGTGAATGAAATAGTATCACCAATTTTATATCTCCATAAACCAGCATTGGTAGTAATTACAATTGCATAATTTTCATTGATGGCAACTTGATCGAGTGTTAATGTTTTTGGATTTTCTTTTTCCCATTCACTCATCGGAATAAATTCATAGTAAATTCCGTAATCGAGCATCAACAACATTTCATCAGAATTTGATTGATCTTGAATTCCAAAAAAACCTTCCGAAGCATTATAGGTTTCTAAGTAATGCATATCTGATTTAGGAATTAATTTTTTAAATTGTTCTCTATATGGATTAAAACTTACTGCGCCATGAACAAACAATTCTAGATTAGGCCAAACTTCAGTAAGATCTTTTTTGCCACTTAATTCTAGAATTCGTTTTAATAAAACTAAAGTCCATGATGGAACACCCGCTATATTGGTGACATTTTCATTGATAGTTGCATTTGCAATCATTTCAATCTTACTTTCCCATTCATCCATCAATGCAATAGAACGATCAGGAGTTTGAAATAATTGTATCCAAAAAGGAAGATTCTGCATGAGGATCGCACTTAAATCACCATAAAAAGAATCATTACTTAATGAATTTACTTGGTGACTTCCACCAAGTGAAAGTAGTTTGCCATCGAAAAGTTGAGTCTCCGGATTGTTATGAAAATAAATACATAATAAATCTTTTCCGCCTTTATAATGACATTCTTCCAAGGCTTCAGTACTTACTGGAATAAATTTCGATTTATCACTCGTTGTTCCTGATGATTTTGCAAACCAACGAATATCAGTAGGCCATAATAATTGTTGTTCGCCTTCACGAAGTCGTTTGATGTATGGCTTTAAACTTTCATAATCTTGAATAGGTATTCGCTCTCTAAATTCTTTCGAACTAGCAATAGAAGAAAAATCATAACGACGACCAAATTCTGTATGGCGTGCAGAGATAATCATACGTTTCAACAATTCCTGTTGAACCTCATTAGGATATTTAATAAACAGCTCAATTTGATGAATTCGCTGTTTCATAAACCACGCAAGTACAGAATTTATTATTGCCATAAAAGAATTCTAATTTTTGAGGTTAACTCTTCGAAAGATAAGGATTATTTTGATGATAATGATTTATTTTTTCTCTTTTGAAAATACAAATTGATCTCCTCGTTTGTTAAAGCATTAAAAGTGTGTGTTTTCGACAATCCACCTTTTCTAGCTACACAAACTCCGTAATGCATATTTTCATACCCTTCTACTTCATGTGCATCAGGATTAATGGAAATCATAACACCTTTTGAAATGGCATATTGAATCCATCTCCAATCCAAATCTAATCGATAAGGATGAGCATTTAACTCAATTACAACTCCTTCTTCAGCGCAAGCATCAATAATTTTTTTATGATCGATGGGATACCCCTTTCGAGCTAATAATAATCTTCCAGTAGGATGGCCAAGGATGGTTGTAAATGGATTTCGAATCGCAGTTAATAATCGTTCAGTTGCTTTTGCTTCATCCATCTTTAAATTCGAATGAACAGATGCTACTATGAAATCAAAAGTGGATAAAACTTCGATTGGATAGTCTAACGAACCATTATTTAAAATATCTGATTCAATACCTTTAAAAATTTTAAAAGGTGCGAGCTCAATATTTAATTGATCAATTTCTTTTTGTTGTTGAATTACTCGATCAATAGATAATCCATTCGCATAAAAGGCAGATTTGCTATGATCACAAATTCCTAAATATTCATAACCACTATTTTTACATGCAAGTGCCATCTCCTTTAACGAATGAATTCCATCACTGTAAGTTGAATGATTATGTAAAATTCCTTTTAAATCTATATCATTAATTAATATTGGTAATTGATGTTTACTTGCCCAATTAATTTCTTCTAATCCCTCACGAAGTTCTGGTTCAATAAAATCTAATTGTAGTTTTTGATAAATTTCTTCCTCTGAAATGGATTCTTTAATTTCGATTTCTGTAGTTGAAGAATTACTCAAACATAATTTAATATGCTCCTCTGATCCAGTACTTTTCCAAAGTAAAAATGGGAATTCTTTTGTTGTACTAATTATTAATGAAAATCCCGGTCCAGCAATACTTTTAGTTCTTAATTCGCTGTTGGTTACAATTAATTCGTTTGGTAACCACGAACAAATTTTTATTGCATCTTTTATTTTTTCAATAGTGTTTTCGTTATCACAAATAGCAATTAATGATATTTCATCAATGATTTCACATTTTCTTCTTAATTCACCAGTTGTTTGAATTAGTAACTCAGGAATATTTTTTTGAAAATGAGCAATTAATTCTTTACTAAGTACATCAACGGTTGCGTAATGATAATGCCCTTGACTGGCTAATTTAAATTCAACAGCTTGTTTAACTTGCTCTTGTGTTTTGCTGCCAAATCCTTTTAATTCAACGAGTCGATTTTCATTGCAAGCATATAATAATTCACCAATTGTTTCAATATTTAACTCTTGCCAAAGTGTTCCAACTTTCTTCGGACCAATTCCTTTAATGGTCATCATTTCAAGAACACCTTCTGGTGTTTTCTCTTTTAATGCTTCTAATTCTGGAAAAATTCCTTGAGTTAATAGATGATAAATTTTAACACTTAAGCTTTTTCCAATTCCATCAACTTTTTCAAGTTCCTCAACCGACTTACCTTCAAGTTTATCGGTTAAACGATCGAGTTTAAAACTTGCATTTTGAAATGATTTTATTTTAAAGGCATTTTCGCCGTGCAATTCCATCAATTTGGAGGTCTGCTTTAGGATGTCGGCTATTTCATAATTTTCCATCGGCATGAAAATAGGAATTTAGGAGCGTTTTTTAATAAAATTTAATGAATAATAATAAAAACTTCTATTTATGATAAATCTTAGGATTTTGATCATTTTGGATTTGCTACTTTTGCGCCCATGCGCTATCTATTATTATTTATGCTGTTACCCTTTGTAACGGCAGCACAAAACGAAAATTCCACAAGTTCAACCATTCAGGGCACTTATTCATCTCAGGAATCACAAGGACGAGGTTCTTTTTATTTTTCTTGGGGCTATAATACCGAATGGTACACGAAAAGCAACGTAAAAGTAAATCAACCCGAGTTAAACAATAATTACCAGTTTGAAGATATAAAAGGCGTTGATCACAAGGGATGGGATGAAGGTCTTTTTTCAAAACCAATTACAATTCCACAATATAATTATCGATTGGGTTATTTCTTTAATGATAAAAAGGATTTAGGTGTCGAAATAAATTTTGATCACACCAAATTTATTTTTGAACTTGGTCAGGATGCAAAAATTAATGGAACATTAAATGGAAAATCGATTGATAGTACTGTTTCTTTTACTGAGGCAAATGGATTTTTCTACTATTTAAATAATGGTGCAAATTTTCTTTTATTCAATCTTGTAAAACGAATCCATTTAGATCATAATAAAAGTGGAAGTATTAAAACAGATATTCTTGCAAAAGCAGGTGTTGGTCCTGTAATTCCTCATGTTGAGAATAGTTTTTTTGGATTAAAGAATGAGCCACACTTTCAAGTAGGAGGGTGGAACGTTGGAGTAGAAGCCGCTATTCGTACTACCTTTTATAAACATGTATTTCTTGAATTTGCTGGTAAATTAGATTACGCACGCTATTCCAATTTAAAAATATATAAAGGCACAGTTAAGCATGCTTTTGGAACGGCAGAGTTGATTTTAAATTTAGGATATACTTTTAATGTAGGGAAGAAGAAGTAGTAGATTGTATTTCACGCAGAGTCGCAAATTTTATTTCACGCAAAGTTGCAGATTTTTTCCTGAAATGAATTTAATTTATTTCTGTGTTATAAAAACTTCTTGCTTGAATACCTTTAATTTTCATAATATCTTGTGATGCTTTGTAGAATCTGAAATCGCTTCCAAGTTTTTCTTTCATATACCAAGTTTCTGCATTACCACTTAATCCTTCCATAAGTTCTTGCATAGCATCTTTTTGTACTGGCAGAGTTTTGATTTTATAATTATCAAGATGAGCTTTTTTAGCAGCGATAGCAATTGCATCATCTAATCCACCTAAAACATCCACCAATCCTAATCGCTTTGCATCAATTCCACTCCAAACTCTTCCTTGTCCAATACTATCCACCATAGCTTGAGGAATATGTCGTCCTTCAGCAACACGACCTGTGAATGTCATATAAACTTGATCAACACTTTGCTGAATTATTGCTCTTTCATTTGCTGATAATGGACGAGTTACTGTGCCGAGATCAGTGTATGCTCCAGTTTTATAAGTATCAACAGTGATTCCTAATTTGTTCTTCAACATATTTTGAGCGTTGAACATTAAGCCAAAAACACCTAT
This sequence comes from Bacteroidota bacterium, assembly GCA_031423735.1. Classification (GTDB taxonomy): domain Bacteria; phylum Bacteroidota; class Bacteroidia; order AKYH767-A; family OLB10; genus JANXSD01. Next base: position 5,173 of record JANPGA010000346.1, read on the forward strand.
TGAACCTGTGATGGTATTGGGTTGTGCTACAATTGTATCAGCTGCACAGCTTATGTAATATCCACCTGACGCTGCAACACTTCCCATAGAAACAATAAATGGTTTAGATCTTTTTGCAAGCATTGCTTCTCTCCAAATTACATCGGATGCAAGCGCACTTCCACCTGGAGAATTTACACGCAAAACAATTGCTTTTACATTATTGTCAAGACGAGCATCACGAATTGCTGCTGCCATTCCATCAGATCCAATTGAATTCTCATCACCCTCTCCACCTGAAATTTCTCCTTCTGCATAAATGACTGCAATTTTATTTTTTGAAAACGGTTTTTTAATTGTTGTCTTAGATTTTGAATACTGATTTAGTGAAACTAAATTAAGATTTTCTGTAGCCGACTTTCCAATTTTAGAGTTGATGTCAGCAATAAATTCATCATAGTTTGCAAGTCGATCTACTAGATGTAATTGAACCGCATCAGTAGCATTTCTTACTTGTAAACTGTCAGCAATATTTTTTATTTCTGCAACATTCATTTTTCTAGATTCCGCCATTTTTGTTGACATATGATTCCAAATAGGATCAATAAATCCTGCAATTTGCTCGCGGTTTTCATCACTCATTTTGTCGAGTATAAAAGTTTCAACTGCACTCTTAAATTTTCCATGTCGAATTACTTCTGGTTCAATCTCAAGTTTTTCAAGTGTTCCTTTAAAAAACATTAGTTCAGTCATTAAACCATTTAAGGTTATTAAGCCTTGTGGATTCAAATAAATTTTATCAGCAGTTGAAGCCAAGTAATATGCACCTTGTGAATAATCATCAGCATAGCTGTAAACAAATTTGCCT
>JANPGA010000347.1:0-5243 GCA_031423735.1 Bacteroidota bacterium
ATTGCAATGAATGGCTGATTAGCTCTAGGGCTTTTTAAATGAATAGTTTGAGCCACTGCTTCTTTACCTGCTCCACTTTCTCCATAAATAATAACACTATAATTTGTAGGTGCTACCAAATCAATTTGCTTCATTAAGGACTTTGATTGAGGGCTATTCCCAAAAGAATATACTTCCTCTATTAACCCCTTTTTACTTATTGGTTTTGAATTCGAATTATTTTGCTCTTCGAAATTGAGTGCCTTTCGTATTGTCAATAAAATTTCATCAGGAAATAAGGGCTTAGTCACATAGTCTAGAGCTCCCATCTTCATTACATTAACAGCAATTCTAATGTCAGAATATCCTGTAATTATTATAAATGGTAGATCTGGTAATTTTTCTTTTACTTTTTTTAATACTTCAAATCCATCAAGATCCCCTAACCTAAAATCACATAAGATTAAGTCGAATTTTTCTTCAAGTGCAATTGAAATTCCTTGTTTCCCATTGTTGGCATGTATTACAGTAAATCCGTGCTTTGTTAGAAAACGCTTTAGAAGTTGGCAAATATCATGATCATCTTCTATAATTAATATTTTGGGGCTCATTTTAAGGTCTTAGTAATATTTTGAGTGCAATAACCTTACAAATCTTCTTATAGGAAGATTTCACTCAAAATACACATAAAAATCAACAATCTGGGTAGTTGATTGCCCATAATGGGTATTTTATGACTATTGTCACCCATCATTAGATTTCTCAATTGTTTAATATAGTTACAGAAGGTATGCGAATTTCTTAAAATAATTCACATCTAATTTGCTCTCGTTTTAATAAATATTCATATAATAGTGTCGCATCCAAATGAAAGAGTTCGTGAACAGAAATGTTAGCCTGCCACCAATAATTATTAATTAGTTCGGATTCCAAATCTCCCTTCTCCCAGCCAGTAAATCCAGCATAAAATCGAATGCTAGCATTAGCTTCAAGAGTATTCTTGCAAACTCTGGAAAAACTTAATGCATCTCCGGCCCAACAAATTTCGTCATTAATAGGTGTTCCTCCGATTATTTCCTTACAGGAGTGTATAGAAGATATGCAATTTGATCGAATAGGTCCGCCATAGAAAATAGTACTACTAAAATTAAAATTTTCAATTGCCTTTTTTACTTCTACGATACTGGGCTTATTTAAAATAATTCCAATTACTTCTCCTTCATTAATTTTACATATCATAATTACACTTTTGCGGTAAGTGTATTCAGGTATATTTGGTTTTGCGATTAATATTTGCCCAATTTTAAACATATTCAGCTATTTTTGATTTATATTAAAAAGTCTTCTTAATTTATATTTTCATATTTCTAATAAATAAAAGCATGCCTTCATTTTAATCTTAGAATACATACTTAAGGACCTACCAATTGTATCAGATTATGTACATATTGTGTAAAAAACACCTTACCCAAAAAATAAATTATAGTATCATTGTAAATTACAATTTTGTTAAAAATGCAATAACAATATTTTTAAACTGTTCAACTATTCTTAACGAATTATTCTATTCAACAAATCACATTTTCAATAGAACGAAAACTAATAGGTTTTGCAATAAAATAATTAGCTCCATTGCTCAATGAAATGTCAGCCAAATTCGTCCTTGCACTAATAATAATTATTTTCTTTACATATATTCCAAATATTGAAATAAAATTAATACCCTGACCGTCTGGAAGGTTGTTATCTAAAAACAGTACACTTGGTTTTAAATTTTTTGCAATTTCTAGTCCCTGTTTTAACGTCGTTGCAATTTCAACTCGCTTAAATTTTCTCAGCAAAAATCCTCTTAAAAGCAAACAAATCTCTTCTTCGTCATCCACAATAAGTGCAACTTCACCTTTACTAGTATTCATCATTATTAATTTTCTTTAGTTAATTTGTGCTTATAAATGAATTAAATTTTGTTATCAAAGTCTGAAATAAAATTGTTTTTCAATACAAACAACAATTTACTTAAGAAATCCAGATTGTTATATAAAATAATCGTACCATTAATAAATTTAATTATTTGAATAACATGTCCATTTTTATTTTTTTGACAATATCAATACGAATAAAAAAAATTAAATAATATGAACGGGCTCCTCTTTAGGTGGTTCTATTTTGGGGGGAACAACTGGTTCAACCTTTGGCTGATTCGGATCTATTACTTCAGGTTGTTTTTGAGTAGGATCATTTTCAATATCCTTTTTAAATGGATCGTTTTTTTTGGGATCTATAATAGTAGATGTTTGTTCGTGCTTTTTCATTTTTTTAAATATTATTTTTTTGTATTGTCTTGCGATTTCTTTAGTCTTTCTTCTTCCTTTCGTTTCTTTTTAAAGAACCCACGTAAAAGTATACTACCCTTAGCCGCTTCCATATTTTGATTTAAATTTTTTGAGCCAGATTTTAGATTTATAATCGTTTGGCTAAGATTCTCTGCAATCGAGGAATCTCTGATGAGTCTGGCTAATGTACCATTGCCATTATTAACTTTAAAAAGTATATCCGCTAATTGACTTGAAATTATTTCAGTATTCTGTGATGTTACAAGTAAATTGGCTAGAATTTCATCGGTTTCAATAGGTTCTGAGGTGGTAATTAAAAAATTATTAGAGACTTCTTTAGAATTAAATGTTCCTTGACCAATATTAATTAATTTATCACCCATTAGCCCTTCTGAACCTACACTAGCTAAGGCATCTTTTTTAATAAATCTCCTTACAGTATTATCAACGATCATAGTTATTTCAATACTTGAGTCTGATAAAATTATAATGTTATCAACTACTCCTACATTAATTCCTGAATATCGAACATGATTGCCAACTTGTATTCCGCCAACATTTTTGAACATTGCCCTTAATTTAAAATTACTATCAAATAAGTTTTTTTGCTTACCTACGAAAAACACAATTACTAGCATGATTCCTAAACCAGTAGCCACAAATATTCCTAACCGTAATTTAAATCTATTTTCGATTGATTCCATTATTCTAATTTTTTGAATTAAAAAAAGATTTAATAAAAGGGTCTTCTTTCTGCTCTAAGTCGGTGTATGTTCCTTCAACATATATTTCACCGTCTTTAATCATTGCAATTCTGTCCCCTGTAATTTTTGCGCATTCCATATCATGAGTAATAATAATTGATGATGCCTTATATTCATTTTTAACAGCGTTTATTAAATCACTAATCTCCTTTGATGTTACCGGATCCAAACCAGTTGTTGGCTCATCATATAATATTATCTCCGGACTTACAATTAATGTTCGTGCCAATCCAATTCTTTTTCGCATCCCACCTGATAATTCAGATGGCATTTTATCAATTGCCTCAATTAAACCAACATCAGATAGAACCTTTTCTGCTCTAACACGTAATTCGTCGTCCGACAATTCCTTGTGAATTCTTTTCAATGGAAAGAGCAAATTATCATAAACTGACATTGAGTCATAAAGTGCCGCACTTTGAAATAAGAAACCAATTTTTTTACGAATTTCATTTAATGCCTTTAACTTAATTCCAGAGATATCACTATTAAATACACGTATAATTCCGTCATCAGGTTTTATTAAACCTACAATACATTTAATTAAAATAGATTTGCCTGTACCTGATTTACCTAATACTATAAGATTCTCTCCTTTGTGAAGTTTAATAGTTATCCCCTTTAAAACTTCATTTTCACCAAAGGCCTTTTTGAGTCCAATGATTTCAATTTTTGTAGAATCAAAATCCTGGTCTTCTATTTCAACATTCTTGTCATTTTTCATGATATAAACGCATCCGTAATCTGAACCACAATAACATCAATTATAAAAACAAGTAAAGATGAAATCACTACCGAAGAATTTGCGGCTTTTCCAACACTTTCCGTTCCTCTTCCAGAATTATATCCTTGATAACATCCGATAAGTCCTATCGTTGTTCCAAAAGCAATTGACTTTATTGTAGCCGGTATTATATCCGTGAATTTAATAGAACCAAATGCTTGTGAAACAAATAACATTAAATTGACATCTCCCTTTAAATTTACTCCAAGAAAACAACCAAAAATGCCTGCTGCCATTGAAAAATAAACTAATAATGGAATCATAACAGTAGTTGCTATAACTCTAGTAGCAAGTAGAAATTTCATCGGATTAGCAGCAGAAACTTCCATCGCATCAATCTGTTCCGTTACTTTCATTGATCCTAATTCAGCACCGATTCCAGATCCAACTTTACCAGCACAGATTAACGCAGTTATTACTGGTGCAATTTCTCGAATGAGTGAAACAGAAACCATATTGGGTAACCATGATTCTGCACCAAACTGAGCAAGCACAGGGCGAGATTGAATTGTTAATACTAATCCCATTATTAAACCAGTAAGAGATACTAGAAAAAAAGATTTATTGCCAACCTCAAAACATTGTTTCAATATTTCTTTACCTTCGAACGGGGGCGTAAATATTTCTCGAAATATTTTAAAACTAAAAGAAGTGAAATCACCTAAAGATACTAAAATATTGGTGGTTTTTTTTTTACCTCTGAGCGCCTTTTCCGATAGCCCTACTTTGCCTCCGATAGAAACAATACTTAATTCAGCAATAAAGTTTACTCTTTTATCCATTATAAAAATTACTAAGGTAGAATATCATGCCATTTAGGTTACATGAACCATTAAGTATATTATGGAAAAATATGGGCAATAAAATACACATAATGATAAAATTATGCCTCATAAAATAAAATAAAATGTATAATAACGGAACATAACTTCTGGCATAAAAATATTAACATGATAATAACAAAAAACAAAACTCATGTCAGATAATAAAAAAATAATTGGCTCGCTTATACTCGGTGTGGCGGCTGGTGCCGCAATTGGAATGCTCTTCGCGCCCCGTAAAGGCTCCAAAACAAGAACTAGAATATCTGAATCAACAGATGATTTGATTGAAGAATTAAAAGATACAATTGAAGATGGAAAGTTAGTCATAAGGAATTTTAAGAAAAAAGCAGTATCAAAATACGAAGGATTAAAAGACTTTGCGTCTCAAAAAGAAAATGAAATTTTTGAAGATGCTGAAGCTAAAATTGACTATCTCAAAAACAAAGCCACCTCTAGTATAAATAATTTATAATAATAAATACATTATAAATATTTAATCTTAGAAATAAAAACCTACTGATAAAAGTTGTTGAATTATAAGATAAATTGGTTTTAAAAA
>JANPGA010000348.1:0-5212 GCA_031423735.1 Bacteroidota bacterium
ATATTGAAATATCTGGTTACAGATAAAACAACTGCGATGCAACAATTGGGAATCTATAGTGCATGTTACAAACTAAGTATTTTAATGACGCTTTTTGTTCAAACTTTCCGCTATGCCTCCGAACCATTTTTCTTTGCACAGCAACATAAAGAAAATAGCAAACAACTTTTTGCGAATGTGATGAATTATTTTGTGCTAATTTGTAGTATTATTTTTCTTGGGGTAATGCTTTACATAGATGTAGTGAAAGTATTTATTGGACCTAAGTTTTACGAAGGACTTAACGTAGTTCCAATCTTATTAATTGCAAATTTATGTTTAGGAGTTTACCTTAATTTAAGTTTGTGGTATAAGCTAACGGGGCAAACGAAGTACGGGGCTTGGTTCTCCATTTACGGAGCCATCATAACCATCGTTTTTAACTTTTGGCTAATTCCTAAAATGGGCTATACGGGAGCAGCGTGGGCAACCTTAATTTGTTATGCAAGCATGATGATACTTTCTTATCGCATTGGTCAAACAATTTTTCCCATACCTTATGACCTTAAAAAACTATCACTATTCATAGGTTCCGCTCTTGTTGTGTGGTCGTTAAGTTTGGCAATTAGAAAATTTATTCCAGAAATACCAGTTTACTATTATTCAATAAACACTTTACTGTTTTTAATTTATTCAGGAATAATGTGGAAAATTCTTAAAGGGGACAAAAAAAGCGCTATTCCTTTTAATGTATCATAAATGAAAACTAATATTGAATAATATTTCTTTTTTCATAACTAAATTTCGATAACAATTTACTTTTCATACATCCACAACAATAAAATCGGCGATATTCTAATAGCCCCAGAAACATAACATCTATTAACCTATCAACTTTTGTTCTCTTTATTCGATCCATAACCTCGTTACAGGATCTACAAATCGGCTCATTCTGCATTTACCATTTATGTTTATGAAAGGCAAAAAAAGATATTTATTATTTCATATCGGTTAAGGGAGTATTAATTTAATTGTTTAATTAAATTAAAAGATAATTTACTTACCTTCTAAGGTGGAAATGGACCCGTAAATGTTAAACAAGGAATATCATTGGTAACAAAACAAGGATGATGGAAAGTAAAGTTTAACTGATGGATATTTTTATTTTTAACTTCTAATAAATAATATGGTTTTATCCACCATTCCTTTAAACAAACGGTATCTACTCTTTGATTTTCGGTAACAAAATCTCCATCCTTAATTTCATTCACTTGTTCTTCAACAATCATGGAATAAACTCCTTTAGGAAGCTTAATAGAATAATTCCCCTCTTTATCAGAAGTAATTATTTTTAAAATTTTATTATTTGAATTATTATTTTTACCCTTTCTAATATAAATTTTTTTGCCTTCATATGCTTTCGGCAATGCCATTTGATCTAGTATATCTTGTGTTGGACGAGCCCCCCCACAATAGGAAGAAGTTTGAAATATTGTTCCTGAAATACTATAAGATTTTTTCCACTTTGACTTAGTTATTTTGGTTTTAGAATCTTGCGCAAAAGTTTCAACATTAAATAGTAATGAAAAAGAGAATATCAATAATAAAACAATATTTTTCATGTGCATCTATTTTTAAGTTCAAAATTACGTTATAAAGTTAACGAAAGAAACCTCGACAAGGCGAGGTTTCTTTTAAATAAACTTAAGATATTTTTACTTATTCGTAATAATTACTTTTCGTACTTCACTTGAAGTATTACCTGCAACAGATACAAAATAAACTCCAGGCTGATAACTACTACAATCAACTTGAGTTGATTCATTAGATTTAACAAATAAATTTTGCAATACTTGACCTAAATCATTTGTGACTTTTACATCAAACAATTCATTGGTTAGTCCATTTGCTTTTAAAGTAAACAATCCCTGAGACGGATTAGGAAAAAGAGAAATAGTATTTGAAGCTGAATAGGTAGTTAAACCTACTCCAGTTGTTGTACAAATTTCCAATCCCCAACCTGCTAATGATCCACCACCACCAGTAGCACCATCAATAACCGTTAAAGTCCATGTTCCATTTGGATTCTCATTATTAAATAAAGATAGAGGAGCTTGTGGCTGATATGTTCCACCACCAATTGGAGGACAAGGCAACGGTCCTGGAGTAGCTGCATCATCAAAACTACAATCAAAGTCGTTTTCAAAAGCACAAATTGCAGCAAACAAGGTTACAACCGTTCCAGCAGGACTTGCCAATCTAAAAGATAAATTATTTATCCTTGTATGAGTTCCAATTAATCCTATTACATTAACATCAGCTATTTGACCTGTGGCAGGGATCGTTAAAGTTGAAGTTATTGTGGGTGTTCCTACATTTGAAATAGCAATTGGAATATTGGCACTCGCTAATAAATTACAACTACCAGTTGTGAAAGAAGAAATTGCTGAAAAGACTCCATTTCCACAATCTGTAAAGGCTCTTACTCTCCAATAATATGTTGTTGCATTCGCCAAGTTTGATGATAAATAAGAACTTATATTGCCAGTAATAGTATCAGTAATGATAGTACTAAATGTTGCATCGGTTGCAATTTGAATTTCATATTTTACACCAATCGCAATCACATTTCCCCAAGAAAGTGTTAATGGCACATTAATTCCAGCTGCTCCATTTAGTGGTGTTGAAAGAGAGGCTATTGATGGATTAGGGTCGGTAATTGTTAAAGTTACACTTGTAGTTTTTGTTACAAGATTAGACACTCCAGAAATAATAATTGTATATGTTCCAGGAGAAACTGATGCCAATCCATTAACCGTCATTGTTACTGATGTTCCATCGTTTAATACAGTGTCAGGAGAAAATACAACTGTACTTCCTAATGGATTTCCTGAAGCTGAAAATACTGTTGTATCACTAAAAGATAAAAAAGTATTATAAGTAAAATTATAAACAGCACTATCAACCGGACAAGTATTAATTGATGATGTACTAAAGTTCATTACAAATTCGGAAGATACAATAGTGATATAATTACTATTTAATGCAAAAAATATATTCCCTGCTCCACGAACCATAATTCTTCCTTTTGTAGTAGTAGCTCCAGTAGCAGGAACTGTTATAGTAGCACTTCCTATATTAGGTACATTTGTAGCAAGAACAAAAGGATATGTAAAACCACTATCCAATGATAAATAAATATTCACATTTGCTGCACTAACTGCTCCTATATTTGTACCAGCTACGTTCCATGAAATTGTTTCTGATGCACCAGCATTCCACGTTGTAGGAGTGTTTTGTGATGTAACTATAAACGGACCAGAATTATCAACAGTAACTTTCATTAAATCAGCAGATGTTTGTCCGCCTAATACATCATTATCGCGAACAATAAAAGAAAAGTTTAAATCGCGGGCAACTGATGGTGTTACTTCCCAAGTTGGTGTTAAATTTTTTGCAACAACACTAGCCAAATTTGGCATATAACGATTTGGCGAAACGCTAGGAAGAACAACATTATACAATGGACCAACAGCATAGGTAGATAGAGGAGCTGCATTTCCTGGACTTTGAGCAGGATCATTTTGACTCCAATTATATGTTAAAGAAGCAAGGCCATCAGGGTCGGTAGCACTTCCTTCCAAAACAAACGCCGTACCCTTTGGAATCACATAATCATTTCCAGCATTTGCAACAGGAGGTTGATTAACTAGTGCTGTATTAATTGAGCAGGTACTATTGCCACCCGGCTGAACGTTTACTGAAATATTATCAATATTTACATAATTAAAATCATCATTACTATGTGCTTGTGTGTTACTTGAACAAATACCCGCATATCCCATTATCGACGTTCCACTAGCTGGCTCCACTTCTGAAAATCCATTTCCACTTCTACTACAAGTATTCATAGTATGAAATCCACCAAACTGATGTCCCATTTCGTGTGCTACATAATCTATATCAAAAGCATCACCTGTTGGATTTGCACTACCTGTTTCTCCTCTTCCCTTATGCGTTCCAGTTTGCGATGTACTTAAACAAACACAACCAATACAGCCTGCATTTCCTCCTCCAGTAGTATTAAAATTATGTCCAATATCATAGTTGGTAACACCAACTAGTAAATCAATTGTTTGAGCGGTTTTAGTATTGAATTCAGTTGTCCAAGGATCATTAGCTGTATTGCCAAAAAATATTAATGTATCATTGTTTGGAATGAATTGAAGTGTAATTGCTAAATCGCGTTCGTAAACTCCATTTACTCTATTCATAGTAAGTGTCATTTGCGCCATGATATCAGCTTTTTCCGTTCCGGGAGTTAATGCAAATTTATTTCCGTATTCAGCATTACATGATTGTGCTAAGCGAAACGTTCTTAGTAGTTGATCATTTGTATTTGTTTGGATTCCTGCAACGCCATTTCTTAATGAAATTAAATTCAGTTCATCATTTGTAAAACATTCGAAACTTTGCGGAACACCTTTCAATGATTCCTTATCATAAACAATATAATAATTTAGATCTGATGTATATGGATCGATATAATTTGTACTTGCTTTTCCTGATAAAGTAAATGTATTTAAACCCAATTGGGAAATACTAAAACGCATGGTAGCTGTAGGGTCATCAATTCCTTGCGCACAATAGGTTTTAATCATTGGGTATTTTGCTGCGAGATCAGGATGCATGATGGGAGAATCCCAAACACGAAACTTTTCTAAAACTCCAGTTGAATTTGGGAAACTAATAACCACCGAACTCAATCCAGTTTGTTTTCCTCGCTCCGGTGCGTTCTTTAAAGCTGCTTTCAACTGAACTAGATCTAACTGGTAATAGAATGCTGTTTCTGGGAAACTGCTTCTACGCACTTTTGAAAAGGCTTCTAATGATTGCTTTGTAACTGGTTTCCAGATATTTAAATTATTATTTTGTGCATTTATTACACTTGAAAAGCCAATTAATAGAATGGTAATGTACTTAGTAATGGTTTTCATTATTTGTAGAATTGTAGGTTGTTTATACAACAATACTAAAGTATTGAATGTGCTATTTTTAAGCTTAATTGTTAATTAAGGTATATTGACTGTAAATGGCTGTAAGCCGCTGTATAGCCTGCTATAAGCTTTAAATTGGGGGTTATGGTTTTGCCGCAACTTAAAGTACAAAACTTGCCAATATAAAAAAAAATAAAGATTAACTTTTGCAAAATAAAAAGATAAAAAAAATGATT
>JANPGA010000349.1:0-2900 GCA_031423735.1 Bacteroidota bacterium
GCAAATTCGCTAGCTTCTTTAGATTGAATGTTGGCATTAAGAGGATATCCATTCTCTGCAATAATCCCATAATGACCTGAATCATTATTTGCAAATATTTGTAAAAAATAATTAGCCGACCATTCAAATTTCATTCTATTAAATGCAGGGCAAGGACTACAACTACATTGAACGATATAAAAAATTTTAATAATCGTAAATATAATTAATAACTTATGTAGATATTTCATAGATAAACCAAAATTTACTCCTTAATAAACCCATAGGTTTCTTGCAAATTTCCGCTTTGAATTTTTACATGGTAATTACCTTTTACAAGATATGAAATATTAACATCAACACTTTTCTTTTTTGTAAATGGAATTGTTAAAACTGTAACTCCTAAATTATCTATCACATCAATTTGGGTAATAAACAAATTAGTATTTTCTGATTTTACTGTAATAAAACTTTTGGAGGGATTGGGATATATGATAAAATTTTTGAAGATAGATTTGGAGGAAACTTCGGGTAAAGAAGAAAGAATGCATCCATCGCTTGACAAGATATTATTTAGGCTTATAATACTAGTTGTATCTAAAATATCTTGATAATAAATGCTATAGAATGACAAATTAACTAAACTATCCTGAATAATCAGACTGTTTATTGAAAATGGAAAATAAGATTCTTGACAATGTGTTGAAGTTTGGCCTAATGAATCGGTTTTAATAACAAGCGGAATATAATCTTGGTAATTTCCCAATTGTTTAGTATTAGATGATCCTATTACTAAATACCCATGATCATTTGTTTCAATAGATGCAATACCTGTCTCAATTGATGAATTGCCTCCATGACTAATACTCCACAGCGAATCTCCATTTGAATTTAACTTAATTAATTCCAAGTTTGGATCAGTAAGCAATCCACTTGTTGCAGTTAATATTAAATCTCCATTGTTACATAGGTTTATGGCTGGAGAATAGCCACAACAATAAGTTGATTCCAATTTAATTTCTTTTGACCAATTAATATTTCCCCCTTTAGAATAGTTGAAAATAAAAATATTCGAAACTGAATCTTTGTTTTCTATGCCAATGATGTTAACTTCCTTATTATTCCCTTGCACACTTGATGTGAATAATGAAGAATTACCAATGATCCGCTTTTGATTTAATATAATACCTGATGTATCGATTTCTAATATAATTGCTCCGAAAGTTGAATTTATACCGACTAGATATGTACTGCTATCAAGTAAATAAGTAAACTTTGCAGAACCTGATAAAGTAGAGTCTTTGAATGAACGAATTATATGTCCGCTGGTATCCATCTCACCAAATTCTGCATAAAAATTACCTGAGTACAATAATGAATTATTCCAGCTCGCACCCATACTGTAACAACTAAGAGTATCTCTATTTGATTTGTATTTCCTTATCCAAATTATAGTATCTAAACTAAGATTTCCTTTAACTATACAACTTTTGTTTAAAAGTGTATTACAAAAGGAGAAAACAGTATTATTGATTATAGCACTACAATCTAAAGATATATAGTTATATCTTTTAATTATTGGATACAAATTCCCATTGGTATCAATTGAATGCATTCCAAATAAATTAAATATCCGGTAATTAAGAGAGTCCTGTTTTATCAAGTAATTGTCCAATGATGTTTCACCTCCTCCATTATAAACTAATTTAAAAGTATTTTGACTGTAACCAATAATATTAACAAATACGAAAAGTATAGTTATAAAATAAATTTTATTTGCTGTTTTCATAGTTTTATAAATTTAACTGATTGTGAATTATTATTAATGATTACGTTAATGAAATACAAACCTGGAGAATAATTAGAAATATTTAAAAAATACCTTTTCATATCAAGTTCACTGCTACTTATTAATTTACCTTCGATATCAAATATTTGAACTATACCTCTCTTTTCATCTTTCATATTGTCGATATACAATTTTAAATAATCAGATATAGGGTTACCTAATAATTTAATAAACCAGTCAACAGTTGATCTCTTAATACCCAACAAGTATCTTTATTCAAGCAAGAAATATCAGCGATTCACAAGTTGAGTCAGAATGCGCTTTTAACCTTTGTGAAGAAATAAAAATCATTGTAACTATAATAATAAGTAATGTAATTGCAGTTAAATTTAAATTATTCATATTAATTTTATTGTTTTGCGTTTACCTAACAACCAATACCTTCTTAGCGCTCGATTTATCTCCTACAATTGCTTTTACGAAGTACAATCCTTCGCTAAAATCAGTGAGATTAACATTTAATTCATTTTCATGAATATTTTGTTTTTGAAAAATTAGTTTTCCAAGATTATCAAATATTTGAACATGCCATGGGGTATTTAATAATTGAAATTTACTAATTGTAAATTCACCATTTGTTGGATTTGGAAAGACAGAAACTAATGCAGTTGCTTGATTTTCGTTTAGTCCAACTGGCCCTCCTCCATTAGTTGTTTTTATAACTGTATGTGTTGATATTGCATAACCAGTTTGGGAATTTAAAAAGAAAAATTTGTTAAATTGAAATTGGGGAATAGGGTAATATAATTGGTATTGAAAATTAAAAGTAATTCCAAAATCTGATGTTTTATAAATTTTATTTCCTGAGAGCAAGTATCCGGAACCATCTGCAAAAAATGCAACATCTCTAAGAGAAACGTATTGAGTCGTTAAATAGAGGTTCCAGGTGTAACCACCATCTGAAGAATATTTTAAAGCATAAGGATTATGTGGGGTATATCCTCCAAACCAACATATAGAATCGTTATAACAAGACATACCCGAAATATCAATATCACCATTACCAGTACACCCTTCATGTATTTGAACCCATGTCAATCCTTGGTCAAATGTTTTAAAAATTGATTCATTA
>JANPGA010000350.1:0-2995 GCA_031423735.1 Bacteroidota bacterium
CGGTTTGGTTAGCGACTGACGAGGACCGTGAAGGAGAGGCTATATCATGGCATTTATTTGAAACCTTAAATTTGAAGGAAAGTAACACTAAACGTATTGTTTTTCATGAGATTACTAAAAAGGCAATTCAAGATGCGATAAGTAAACCTCGTTTTATTGACATGCATTTGGTAGATGCTCAACAAGCGCGAAGAATTCTTGATCGTTTAGTTGGATTTGAATTATCTCCTATTCTTTGGAAGAAAATTAAACCATCACTTTCTGCTGGTAGGGTTCAATCTGTTTCTGTACGATTAATAGTTGAAAGAGAGCGTGAAGTAGAGGCCCATGTTTCACAATCGGCTTATAAGTTAGTTGCTCATTTTATTGTAAAAGATAAAAAAGGTAATTCCACTTTATTAAAAGCAGAACTTTCACAGCGTTTCCCTCAAAAAGAAGATGCAGAAGCATTGTTAAATAAGCTTGCTAAAGCAGATTTTAAAATTGCAAATTTAGAAGTAAAGCCAGGAAAAAAGTCTCCTGCCGCACCTTTTACTACCTCTACTTTACAGCAAGAAGCGAGTCGTAAATTAGGATTTTCGGTTGCACAAACCATGGTAGTTGCACAGAAGCTCTATGAAAGTGGAAAGATCACTTACATGAGAACAGATTCTGTGAATTTATCTCAGTTGGCATTGGATGCTGCAAAGGATTCGATTTCTAAACTGTATGGTAAAGAATATTCGTTTACTCGCCAGTTTAAAACTAAATCAGCAAATGCACAAGAGGCTCACGAGGCCATTCGACCTGCATATCTTGATCAACCAACAGTTGAAGGCGAAAATTCTGAGCGTAGATTATATGAATTGATTTGGAAAAGAACCATAGCCTCACAGATGGCAGATGCTCAATTAGAGCGCACTGTTGTTAATATAGAGAATAACAAAACAAAGGAATTATTTGTTGCCACTGGAGAAGTGATTCGTTTCGATGGATTTTTGAGAGTGTATCTTGAGTCAACTGATGATGAAAGTGAGGAGAATGATAAAGAAAAAGAAGGTTTATTGCCACCCTTATCGATTGGTCAAGAGTTAGATGTTGATACCATAACTGCTACTCAAAGATTTTCGTCACCACCAGCACGATATACAGAAGCTAGTTTGGTAAAAAAGTTAGAAGAATTAGGAATTGGCCGTCCTTCAACCTATGCTCCAACAATTTCAACTGTACAAAAAAGAGGATATGTAATTAAGGAAGATCGCCCTGGAAAGGAACGAATTTTTACATTGATTACTTTAAAAGGAGGGAAGGTAACTTCAGAAGATAAAACTGAAAACTATGCTGCTGAAAAATCAAAGATGTTCCCTACTGATATTGGAACTGTTGTTACAGATTTTTTAGTGTTGAATTTTCCTGAAATTTTAGATTATAATTTCACTGCAAATGTAGAGAGAGAGTTTGATGAAATAGCTCAAGGTAATTTACAATGGGCTAAAATGATTAAGAAATTCTACGGCCCATTTCATAAACTAGTTGAAGACACAGAAAAGAATAGTGAAAGAGCTACAGGTGAGAGAATCTTAGGAGCTCATCCAGAAAATGGCAAAATAGTTTCGGCTAGAATAGGAAGATTTGGTCCATTAGTACAGATCACTTCTGATAATGAAGAAGAAAAGCCTCAGTATGCAAAATTGAGAACAGGTCAGCGATTGGAAACCATTACCATGGAAGAGGCTTTGGATCTTTTTAAAATGCCAAGAAATATTGGTTCATATGAAGATGAGGATGTTACTATTAGCATAGGAAGATTTGGTCCTTATGCTAGGCACAACGGTATTTTTGTTTCGTTAGCAAAAACAGATGATCCATATACTATTGAATTGGATCGTGCAATTGAGCTAATTGAATTAAAACGTAAAACGGATCGTGAGCGAATTATAAGAATTTTTGATGAGCGTCCAGATGTTAAACTTTTAAATGGTAGGTGGGGCCCCTATTTAGTTGCGAATGATTTAAATTATAAGCTTCCAAAAGATAAGGATCCCAATTTACTCTCTTTGCAAGATTGTTTAGATATAATTGTTGCTGCAGGGGAAAATGGAGGGAAACCAAAGAGATCATTCGGTAAAAAAGCAGCGCCAGCAGCACCAGTAAAGAAAACAGCTGCGAAAAAAGCTTCGGCAAAAACATCAGCAAAAACATCAGCAAAAACTATTGCTAAAGCTCCTGCAAAAAAGACGATTTCTAAGGCTCCTGCTAAGAAAGTTGCTTCCAAATCATCTTCAAAAGGAGTAGTAAAAGCGGCGGCTTCAAAAACTGCAACAGCTAGAAAAAAAGCAAAATAATTTTAATCAAATCAGGACTTAATGCTAGAAGCATATTTCCAACCTATTCATTCAAATGTTTTAGGCGAGGATAAAGAAGTACTTGCATCAGATGCAATTGGAAATCGTATTCAAGGATATTTCCATGAAGGCAAGTTTCCTGATTTTGAGAATGCAAGAATTGCAATTATTGGAATAGGAGAAGATCGCGGTAACGAATTGAATAAAGGTGCTGATGCTGGAATGGACGCTATTCGGAAGAATTTTTATAAGCTCAAATTACACCAACATCCACAAAAAATTGTTGACTTCGGTAATTTACGTCGAGGAGAAACCATTGAAGATACCTATGCAGCAATCGCCACAGTAATTTATGAATTAATTCCTTTAAAGATTATACCTGTAATTTTAGGAGGAAGTCAGGATTTAACCTATGGGCATTATGCTGGATATAAGAAGCTAGAACAAATTATAAATATTGTTAGTATTGATTCACGTTTTGATTTAGGTCAGCCTGAAGATGTCGTAAATTCAGATACTTTTTTAGGTAAAATAATATTGGAGCAACCAAACTATCTTTTCAATTTTAGTAACATAGGGTATCAAACCTACTATGTTGGTACAGAGAGTGTTGAGTTAATGAAAAAGTTATATTTCGACACTTTTCGATTAGGACAGGTAAGAGATGACAT
>JANPGA010000351.1:0-6276 GCA_031423735.1 Bacteroidota bacterium
ATTAATATTAGCGACGATAAAAGAATTCTTACTGCAAGTGTATCAGTATATACTGAAATTGCCGATAAACCATGCATCACTAATGAAATGAAATTCATTTTTGATTGACCAGCATATCGAATTCCTCGTTCAAGAGGTATACTTGTGTATGGAATTTTAGATCGAATAATTCCTCCTGAAAAATGATTCCATAATTCCGATACGTAAACAATATTCTTAAGTTTATCATAAGGAATTACACAATAATTTCCAAAGGCAATTGTTTGTCCAGTTAATAATCTAAAGATTGCTTTGTACCATTTGTAAAAAAATCGGAACCATAAACCTTCAAATCTTTTTGTCCGTTTTGCAAATATTATTTTCCCTTTTTCACGGATAGCTGCATCAATCAAAGTAGGGATGTCTTGTGGGCGATCTTCTCCATCAGCATCCATAACAATAACATAATCGCACGGCAATTCTTTTTGAATGTAGCAAAGTCCTAGTGCAATGGCACGCTGATGACCAACATTTCTATTTAGATTAATAATTTTTACTGGATGATTGAATTTTTTTTCGAAATTATCAGGTGCAACTAAGGTTGAAAAATCATTTACAATTGCAAACGAGAACTGATTATTAGGTGTTTTTTTTAATTCTTCAGAAGCTTTTTCTAAAAGAATTGAACACGATTCCCAATCATTAAATACTGGCATTAATATCCAAATATTCATAGAATGGTGGATTTTTGAAATGAGATAGACATAAGAAATATTGTATCAATCACCTTAAGATTTATTATTTGATGATGATGGAGTGAAACCAAATGCTTTTATTATTACTCCTAATGCTAATACAAAGAATGGGGAAAGAAAGAAATCCTCAAGATAATGTGAAAGACCTGTGCTTAAGCGATAATCAATTCCCATAGATCCAATTTTAATCAATGCAAAACAAAATAGCATGTAAAGTAAATATAATGATGCAGTAAGCTTTGCTATAAAGCTGGATAACGATAATAAATATAATATGATAGTTACTAGAATTAGATATCCAAAACTAAATAAAATTGATGACTGTAATTTAGAAGGTAAACGTAACACTTTTAATTTTTTCATTTCAGTATCATATTCAATTACTTTATCCTTTGGATATCGATTTATGAAAGTAAATTGATAATCTTTAATAATAAATAATTTGTTTTCCCTCTTTAATCCAAGCCATAGCATCATTATTGAAAAGATAATTAGCAATGGAATTCTTATGTATTGATTTTTCAGCATCTTAATTTGATTTTTCATTTTCAGATGTGAAGTTAAATCCTGAATAGCTGTTTACCCATTTCATCCATAAAAAAAAGATGATTGCATAAACAATTACCGTAAACGTATAATGATGGTTGAAATCAAGATACTGTGGTGCTTTATATTGAATAAATGCCAGTATTGCAGTTCTAATAATATTCGACAGGTGAATAAGTAAAAATCCTAATGGAATAAACCATAGTTTCGTTTTCGCGTTTCCTGGAAAGCAAATGATGAATCCAGCAAAAAGTGCAAATAATTCTAAACCGTTGCAAGGATTACCCACACCAACCATTGTGTTGCCATTTATCATTACTCTTGTTTGATGGATGCCTGGTATAGTACCACCATTTAAACCAAAAATATCCAAAACATAGGAAGCGTCGGTAGCAACTCTATAGTTTAGCCATGTATTTACAACTCCATCTTGTTCAAACAAAAAATCAAGTAGAATAAACCAAACTATGTACAATAGAACCGCTTTTACAACAAATAATGCTATCTGTTGTTGTTTGTATTCTTTGAATAATTTCTTTATCATTAGATTGTGATCAAATCAAGGCTAATATAGCAGAAGAAATGATACGTAAGAACAAAAAAAAGGTTAGCTTTTCAGCTAACCTAAGATTTTAAACAAGTAAGGAGGTTTATTTGTCCTTGCGTTTGTCTTTTAATTTTTTTACGCCATAACCAGCCCCAGCAGCTAAGAGTAAACTCAAACCACCATCAATTGGAACATTTGGATCACTTTTTTGAGCAAATAATGGTATTGCAACAATAATAAGGAATGCGATTAATGGAAGAGATTTTAGGAGTATAGTTTTCATTTATGTGTATTTTCTTTTCTATGTACTTGGTAACAAAGTTAAGCTATTTAATAAAAAAAGCAAGGATTATTTTGTTTTTTTTCGTTTTAAAGATATTTAACCATTAATGGAGTCCTTTTGTTTTAATTATTTTAATGATTCTTTGACAATTAGAAAAATTTCTCTTGACTTTTTATCTAAAAATCATGAACTTAGCAAACTCTATTTTGTTATAATACTTGCTTTTATAAGTCATATCAAGTTATTACGGGTTGATCTTAAATTTCAAAATGTTTAATTAATTATGAATAAAAGAATAGTAATTATAGCCATCATCGTATTGATTACCAATTTTCTAGGTGCTCAAACCACTAATGAGAGATATTGGACATCAATTAAACCTGGCCAACTAAATCATGGAACCGAAAGGTATGCATTACCCAATAAATATGAGTTGTTTAAGCTTGATTTGCCATCAGTTAGAAATTTATTAGCAGCTTCCCCTATGGAGTTTACCAGTGCAGGAAAAAATAGTACTGTTGTGTTGGGAATTCCGTTTCCAGATGGATCAATTCATCGGTTTAAGATGGTAGAAACAGTGATGATGGAACCTGGTTTAGCACAAAAATTTCCTAGTTTTAAAACCTATTCAGGTCAAGGATTAGATCATCCTACTGATATTTTAAAGGTTAGTATTACTGATTTGGGCTTTCAATCGATGGTTATTTCTCCCGATGGTAGTTTTTTTATTGATCCATACACTCCATTTGATACCCAAGATTATATCGTTTATAATAATAACGATCTTAAAGCTTATCGGTCATTTGCATGTGAAAATGGTGATGAAAAAAGTCAGATAATACCTTTTAAAGGGAAAGTTGTTCCATCTAATTTAAGATCTAATGGCACTCAATTACGAACTTATCGCTTGGCTTTGGCTTGTACCGGCGAATATGCAGCTACTAAAGGTGGTACTACTGCCGGTGCTATGTCAGGTATGGTAGCAAGTATGCTTCGTGTGAATGGTATTTATGAAACAGAAGTATCGATTCGAATGATAATGATTGCAAATAACAATCTTCTAATTTATTTAAATGCGGCTACTGATCCATATACAAATTCAAGTGGAAGTACCATGCTTGGTGAAAACGTTACAAACATTAATGCAGTAATTGGAAGTGCGAATTATGATATAGGCCACGTATTTAGTACTGGAGGTGGTGGAGTAGCAACATTAAATTCTCCTTGTAGTTCCAATAAAGCAAGAGGGGTAACTGGTAATGGAAGTCCTGTTGGTGATTCATTTGATGTTGATTATGTAGCTCATGAAATGGGACATCAGTTCGGTGGAAATCATACTTTTAATAGTGTTACTGGATCATGTAGTGGTGGAAATCGTTCTGCTGGTGCAGCTTACGAACCTGGAAGTGGAATTACTATCATGGCTTATGCAGGTATTTGTGGAACAGATGATTTAGCTCCTCATAGTATTGCTTATTTTCATACATGGAGTTTTGATGAGATTTACAATTTCTCAGTAACAGGTTCTGGAAATGGATGTGCTGTTCCAATTGCTACAGGTAATACTCCTCCCACAGCCTCTGCTGGTGCAATTTTAAATTATGTAATTCCATTTCAAACACCATTTACAATTACTGGTGTTGGTGCTGATATAGATGGAGATGCAATAACATATAGTTGGGAAGAATTTGATAAAACTCCGATTGGTGGCGCTTGGAATGCTCCTACCTTAGATGCGCCAATCTTCCGACCGTTTTCTCCAGTTACTAGTCCGAGCAGAACTTTTCCTAAGCTTTCTGATATCTTAAATAACGTAACAACTATTGGTGAAATATTGCCAAGCTATGCAAGAACTTTAAAGTTCCGATTAACTGTTAGAGATAATAGAAGTGGGGGAGGGGGAGTAACTCATAATGATGATACATTAAAAGTTCAAGTAATAAATACAACAACTCCATTTAAAGTTACTGTGCAAAATACAGCAACAACTTGGTTTTCCGGTTCAACTCAAACGATTACTTGGGATGTTTCTTCTTCAAATATTGCTCCAATAAGTTGTACTAATGTTAAAATTTCTCTTTCATCTGATGGAGGTTTAACATTCCCAACTGTTGTTACAGCAAGTACTCCAAATGATGGATCTGAAATTATAACCGTTCCTGGAACATTATCTACTCAAACAAGAATTAAAGTTGAAGCTGTTGGAAATATTTTCTTTGATATCAATGATGTTAACTTTACAATTCAAGCTGGTTCTCCTGTTTTAACAACGTTAACAACTAACTCAATTTCTCCTACTAATTTATGTGTTGGGCAAACAATAAATGTTGGATTTAGTGGAGACGGTCCTGCAAATGCTGGAAATATCTATACTGCTCAAATTTCAACTTCTGCAGGTTCTTTCGTGGGTGCAACTTCAATAGGAACATTAAGTAGTACAGCGGCTTCAGGAAGTATAGTTTGTACTATTCCAGCCGGAACAGGAAGTCTTTACCGGATTCGTGTTATTAGTTCAAATCCTGCAATTAATGGAGCAGATAACCTTGTTAATTTAACAAAACTTAATACTGTTGGAAGTACTGGAACAGTAACTGGGTTAACTACAGTTTGTCAAGGACAAACTTCAGTTGTTTATTCAGTTACTGCAGTAACAAATGCAACATCCTATGCATGGTCGTTACCAGTTGGTGCGAGTATAACTGCTGGAGCCAATACCAGAAGTATTACAGTTACCTTTTCAGGATCGGCGGTTTCTGGGAATGTAAGTGTTATTCCATCAAATGCTTGTTTCACTGGTGTTAGCTCACCAACATTAGCTGTAGCAGTTGCATTATCGCCATCAGCAGCTGGAGTGATTAGTGGACCAATTTCTCCTTGTAAAAATAGCACAGGAAATGTTTATTCTGTTGGAGTTATTGCAAATGCATTAAGTTATTCATGGACAATTCCAGCTGGTGCAAGTATAACATCAGGAATAAACACCAATTCAATTACTGTAAGTTTTGGAACAACTACCGGGTCTATAACTGTTGCAGGAACTAATGCATGTGGCAATGGAACAATAAGTTCTTTACCCCTTAATCTTTTAAATAGTCCTAGTGCTGCAATCATAAGTGCTGGTGGACCAACAACTATTTGTAATACAGGATCTGTTGCCTTGTCGTTTACGCCAAGTGCTGGAACGTATAATCAGTGGAGAAAAGATGGTGTTGATTTGGTTGGTTCTAATGCTTCAACATTAAGTGTTAATCAAAGTGGAGCTTATGATGTTGCGTCCTATGCGCCTATTACTTATAGCAATACTACAGTTACATCAATTCCAGATAATAGTTGTACAGGAGTCAGTAGTAATATTAACGTTGCTGGGTATTCTACTTCCATAGCCTCTTCAAGTATTTATATATCTTTAAATATTACTCATACTTGGGATGCAGATCTTCAATTGTATCTTGAAACTCCAGGTAGTCATCGTTTGGGATTAATAAATGCAGTTGGGAGTAGCGGTGATAATTTTACGAATACTGTTTTTGCAGATTCAGGTTCGGCACAAATACCAGCTACGGGAGTTCCATATACTGGTTTATATAAACCTTGGACTACTACATTTACCATTACTGGATGTACTCCATCAACTAATATTACAACTTTCGCTGCAATTGGAGCTGGAAGTATAAATCCAAATGGTGCTTGGAAACTGTTTGCTTATGATCGCGCTGGGCAAGATGTAGGAACAATAAATAGTTGGAACATTACTTTCCCTGCATCACCAGCTTCTTGTCCGGCTATTTCAAATTTGATTAATGTAAATGCGATTATTCCAGCCTTAATTACGAGTTATTCTCCAACATCGGCTACCGTTGGAACAAGTGTAACAATAAATGGATCCGGATTTTTAACTGCAACAGCTGTTTTGTTTAATGGTAGTAATGCACCAATTTTTACTGTTATAAACGACAATCAAATTACAGCTACAGTTCCAGTTGGAGCAACTACTGGGTTTGTTCAGGTTACAACGCTTTGCGGTGCTGCAACTGGACCATCTTTTACTGTAATTACAAATGCAACTTTACAGTTGCAGGCCTTTATAGAAGGATTTTATTTAGGAAGTGGTCAAATGATTTCAATTATTGGTGCAGGACAAACTGATAATATCACAGTGGAATTGC
>JANPGA010000352.1:0-1716 GCA_031423735.1 Bacteroidota bacterium
AAGGCATTGGCAATGTATTTAAACGAAAAAAAAGAAGATTTTTATAAGGTAAGTTGCACCAGTTGCCCAACTTACCTTATAAAAATCTTCTTTTTTTTCGTTTAAATACATTGCCAATGCCTTAAGCATCCGTCCGCGTTCATGAAATGTAAGTTTTCGTAAAGCATGACCACCCTTGGTTCGTCCATAGTCAAGCATACTTGCAAAATCTAATCCTTTACTACTAGCATTTGCATATGGACTACCGTTGATTGCATTATATAAAACCTGACCTTCACCGATTCCAGCTACCCATTGGCCTTGGGCATAATTCTCTAACTTATTCATTTTATTCGAAATTGTTTTGCAAAAATATCTGATTCATCAATACTTTGAGAAATAAAAGAGCATAAAAGACTCCATGCAGATAAAATAAATACTATTCGGGTATAAAAATCGTAGGTTCAAGCATTAAACTGTTGAAATACAAGTTAAAATTACTTTGATTTGCATTTATTCTTGAAAATGATCAATTCTTAAATAAAAACGATATTAGTTTAGTAATAGAATATTGAGCTATATTCACAATATTAGTATTTTTAATAAAATAATCGTTAAATCAATTTTACAAACCGAAACACGAAAAAAATACTGCTATTTACAAATAGAAAGATTATGATTTCAAATGATTTATTATTATCGATGTTTATGTTTTTTTAATGATTTTTAATAGGCTAAATATTCGTAATATATGCAAATAAATAAGGTTAAAGATCGTTGGTTACAAATAATTGGCATCCCCTTATTTGCTTTAATAGGTACCATAGTTTTTTATTCAGATGAATGGTTAAGTCAAAATCAATCTTTCGCCAATTGTTTTATTACACTATTAATTAATGCAATAATCCTTTGGTTTTGCAATCGATATTGCGTTATTATTTTAAGGAGAAAATTTCCAACCATAAAACAAACAATTTCAAGAGTTTCTCTGCAAATATTTCTTTCAACAATTCTATCAATATTCATTTCA
Source organism: Bacteroidota bacterium (assembly GCA_031423735.1). Classification (GTDB taxonomy): domain Bacteria; phylum Bacteroidota; class Bacteroidia; order AKYH767-A; family OLB10; genus JANXSD01. Next base: position 1,010 of record JANPGA010000352.1, read on the forward strand.
ATTTTATTAACTAAATTATTTGATCAAATTAATTTTGGCAAACAAGAAGTTAACTTTAATGATTACCTATATAATTCTATTGTAGTTCTAATATTTGTTTATATTGCTATTGCCATTTATGAATTAAATTTTTATTTTAGGGAATGGCAAAGTAGTACCATCGAAACCGAAAAGCTAACAAAGGCAAACTTGCAGAGCCAATTTGATTCATTAAAAAATCAGGTGAGTCCACACTTTTTATTTAATTCATTAAACACCCTTTCCTCCTTAATTGAAGATGATCCTGAAAAGGCAATTCAATTTGTTAATCAATTATCGAAAGTTTATCGTTATCTTTTACAAAATAATGAGAAAGAATTATCAACACTTCATGATGAATTGGAATTTCTAAATGCTTATTATTTTTTATTAAAAACTAGGTTTGGTGAAGGCATTACTATGGACATTGAAATTTCAGATAAATACAAACAATACTTATTACCACCATTGACTTTACAGATTCTAGTTGAAAATGCAGTAAAACATAATATAGTTTCTGTTTCTAAACCATTGCAAATAAATATAGAAGTAAAAGATGAAAATATACTTTTCGTTAGAAATAATTTACAGAAAAAAACATTAAATGTTGTTTCCAATGGAATGGGATTAACAAATATTTCAGCGAAGTATAAACTACTAAATAAACCAGGCATAGAAATAATTGAAAA